>JAWVGD010000245.1:0-8625 GCA_033855515.1 Baekduia sp. | reverse complement strand
GGATCGCCCAGGACGCGCCCGGCGAACACGCCGATGACCGAGCACGCCACCCAGGCGGCGTAGATCGTCAGGCCCGCGCCGATCATGAGCCGCGGGTCGTAGCGGCCGCCACCGAGATGGCTGACCGCCCAGGACTCGTCGACGACGACCTGGCCTTGGGCGGCCCGCGCCAGCGGCCGGCCGCGCAGCGACGAGGCGACCGACAACCCGATCGGCAGGTAGCGCGCGTTCAGCAGCAGCGCGGCCACGATCGCGGCGGCCGCCGTGCCGCCGTCGCCCACGATCGCCACGGCCGCGAACTGGGCCGAGCCGGCGAAGGTCGCCAGCGAGAACACGATCGTCGCCAGCGGGTCGAACCCCGCCTGGCGGGCCAGCACGCCGTACGTCAGCCCGAAGCCGCCGACGGCCACCGCCAGCGGCCAGGCGCGTCGAGCGCCGTCGAGATACGTCGTTCCGGCCGTTCGTTGCATTAGCCTGTACGTTCGTTATGCCGAACGAGATTGTCAAGGTCGTCGGGACCAACCTCCGCCGCCTGCGGTCCGACCACGGCCGGACGCTGTCGGATCTGGCGCGCGCCTCGGGCGTGGCCAAGGCCACGCTGTCGGCGCTGGAGAGCGGTCGCGGCAACCCGACCCTCGAGACGCTCTCGGCGCTCGCCGCCGCGCTGCAGGTGCCGATGGGCGACCTCATCGCCCCGGCCGACCCCGTGCCCGTCACGGTCGTGCGCAACGACGAGGGCACGGCGATCCCCGGCACGGCCAACGACCTGCGGCTGATCGCCCGCTTCGTCCCGGGCGGGACCGTCGAGCTCTACGAGGCCCAGTGGCCCAAGCGCTCCACGCGCAACGCGGGCGGCCACGGCCCCGGGACCCGCGAGCACGTGTTCGTGACTCGCGGCGGGCTGAAGGTCGGGCCAGTCGGGCGCGAGGTCGGCCTCGCCGGTGGCGACTACGCCACGTTCGCGGCCCACGAGCCGCACATCTACGAGGCGCGCGCCGGCACGCGCGCGCTGCTGCTCATGCAGTGGGCGCCCGGGACTCAGGCCGCGACCGAGCGGGCCACCGCGGGCACGTAGCGCAGGCGCCCAGGCAGCAGCGGGACGAGCACCCGCTTGACGTACTCGGCGCCGCCCCGGACCGCCAGCGCGCGGGCCGGGTCCCAGCCGAAGCCGTAGCCGCGGCGGATGCCGGCGGGCAGCAGGCCGACGGTGATGACGTTGGAAAGCTCGACCAGCGGCCGGACCTTCAGCGGCACCGGCGGGCGCAGCACGACCTGGATGCCGACCTCGCGCGCGGTCGGCGTCACGAGCAGGTCGCCGGAGGCGAGCATCGCCGACATGTAGGCCTCGAAGTCGCGCCACGTCGCGGGCATGTCGTCGTCGGTGAGCCCGAAGAGCCGCCCGACCACGCGGTAGTCGGCCCAGTAGGCATCGCGCTCGGCCGCGGTGAGGCGGCGGACGTAGCGCTCGTAGACCAGGACGGCGGAGTCGACCAGGCAGGCGACGATCCACAGCAGCAGCTCCGGGTCGTCGGCGGCCCACGGCGTGCCGGCGGGGAAGCGGCCGGCGGCGCGGGGCAGCTCGCCGCGGGCCTGGGCGTGCATGGCGCGGACCCGGCGCGTCGCGCGGTCGGCGCCGGCCTTCGGGCCCCACGTGATCGCGTCCATGACCATGGCGGTGCGGCGCAGCCGCTCGTACGGATCGTCGAGGTGGCCGGTGGCCATGAAGAACCCCTCGAAGGCCACGGGGTGGGCGGCCATCATCAGCAGCGCACGCGGCCCCGAGAGCGCCACCACCTTCTCGCGGTGGACCCGGCGCAGCAGCGAATCGTCGTTGAAGTACGTCGGTGTGTCGGTCGTCACGGTGATCCCTCACACACGGTACGGCCGTCTACCCTGAAGGGATGCCCGCCGCCGCCTATGAAGGGAAGGAGTGCGTGTGTCAGTTCAAGCGCGGGGTCTGCGACCAGACCTGCGTGCGCGACATGCTGGACACGCCCTTCTACATCGCGTGCCTCAAGCTGCGTGGCCGGCGCTGCCTCGTGATCGGCGGCGGCGCCCTGGGACTGGAGAAGGCCGACGGCCTGCTGGCCTGCGACGGCGACGTCACCGTCATCGCCCCCGAGGTCGGGCCCGAGCTGCAGGCGCTCGCCGCGGAGGGCTCGATCCGCTGGGAGCAGCGCACCTACGCCGGCCCCGAGGACCTCGAGGGCATCTTCATGGTCATCGCCTGCACCGACGACACCGACACGAACATCGCGATCTACGAGGACGCCGAGCGCCGCGCGATGCTCGTCAACATCGTCGACGTGCCGCCGCTGTGCAACTTCATCCTCCCGGCGATCGTGCGCACCGGCCCGCTGGCCATCGCGATCTCCACCGCCGGCGCCTCGCCCGCCCTCGCCAAGCGGATGAAGCGCGAGATCAGCGCCCAGTTCGGCGAGGACTACGCCCGCCTGGCGGTCATGCTCAACGACGTCCGCGGCTGGGCGAAGGGCACGCTGCCGACCTACCAGGACCGCAAGGAGTTCTTCGAGTCCATCGTCAACGGCCACCCCGACCCGATCGCGCTCATCCGCGCCGGCGAGGAGACGCGCCTGCTCGAGATCATCGAGGCGGCGAAGGTCCAGTACGCGCCGGCCGCGGCGTAGCGCCGCGTCTCCGGGCCCGCCGTCTAGAGTCGGCCGTCATGCCGGAGCGGCTGACGCACCTCGATGAGCACGGCGACGCACGGATGGTCGACGTGGGTGACAAGCCCGCGACCGCCCGCCGGGCGGTGGCGCGGGCGACGGTCCGGATGACGCCGCAGACCGCGCGCCTGGTCGCCGACGGCGACGCGCCCAAGGGCGACGTGCTGGGCACCGCCCGCATCGCGGGCATCCTGGCCGCCAAGCGCACGGGCGAGCTGATCCCCCTCTGCCATCCGATCGGCATCGACCACGTCGACGTCGACGGGGTCGTCGACGTCGACGCCGGGACCGTGACGATCACCGCGACCGCGGGCGTCACCGCCCGCACCGGCGTTGAGATGGAGGCCATGACCGCCGCCTCGGTGGCGGCGCTGACCGTCTACGACATGGTCAAGGGCGTCGAGCGCGGCGTGAGCATCGAGCAGGTCGTGCTGCTCGAGAAGTCCGGCGGGCGCAGCGGCACCTGGCGGCGCTGAGGCTTACTCTCCGTCGCGTGCGAACCTGCGTCCTCACCGTCTCGACCTCGGTCTCGCGCCGCACGAGCGAGGACGAGTCCGGCCCGCTGCTGGCGCACCTCGCCGAGGAGGCCGGCGCCGACGTCGAGGCGATGGAGGTCATCCCCGACGACTTCGCCCTCATCGAGGATCGCCTGCACCACTACGTCGACGACGGCTTCGCGCTCGTCTTCACCACCGGCGGCACGGGCCTCACGCCCGACGACATCACGCCCGAGGCGACGCGCGCAGTCATCGAGCGCGACGCGCCGGGGATCGCCGAGGCGCTGCGCGCCGAGTCGGCCAGGCACACGCCGATGGGCATGCTGTCGCGCGGGGTCGCCGGGATCGCCCACCGCACGTTGATCATCAACTTCCCCGGCAGCCCGAAGGCGGTCGCACAGCTCTTCCCGGTCGTCGCCCCGGTGCTCCGGCACGCCGTCGGAACGCTGCAGCGCGAGCACGGCGGACCCAGTCATTGACCGCGCCGGCCCGAGAGCCAGCGCCGGCATCGGCGGCGGCCCCGGCCATCGAGCTGCAGGGCCTGACGCGCCGCTACGGCGACCGCGAGGCGCTCGCCGACGTGTCGCTGACGCTCGCGACGGGCGCAACGCTCGTCGTCTTCGGCCCCAACGGCGCGGGCAAGACGACGCTGCTGCGCGTGCTCGCCACGCTCCTGCGCCCGCACGCCGGGACGGCCCGCGTCCTCGGCCACTCGCTGCCCGCCGAGGGCTGGGCGGTCCGCGGGCGCGTCGGGCTGCTCGGCCACGCCTCGCTGCTGTATCGCGACCTCACCGCCCGCGAGAACCTCCGCTTCCACGCGCGGCTGCACGGCGTGGGGCCCGAGCGGGTCGAGGCGCTGCTGGACGCCGTCGGCCTCGCGGCACGCGCCGACGATCCGGTCCACACCTACTCGCGCGGGATGGTCCAGCGCGCCGCCGTCGCCCGCGCCGTGCTGCACGACCCCGAGCTGCTCCTGCTCGACGAGCCGACCGCCAACCTGGATCCACGCGCGGCCGAGCTGGTCGAGCCGCTCATCGGCGCCTCGTCGGGGCGCACCCGCGTGCTGACGAGCCACGACCCGGTCGGCGGTCTGCAGGGCGCCGACCTCGCGCTGGGCCTGCGCGCGGGACGCACCGAGCTGCTGGCGGCCGCCGGCGGCGTGGACCGCGAGACGATCGGGGCGCTGTACCGGTGAGCGACCCGCCCCAGCGCCCGGCGCCCTCGATGCGCGCCGCCGTCGGCGCGCTGCTGCGCAAGGAGCTGCGACTGGAGCTCCGCACGCTCCAGGTGATCCCGGCCATGGCGCTGTTCAGCATCACGACGCTCGTCGTGTTCCACTTCTCGCTGCAGGCCAACAGCGTCGAGGGACCCCTGGCGGCCGGCGTCCTGACGATCACCCTGCTCTTCAGCGCGATCCTCGGGATCAACCGCCTGTTCGTCGCCGATCACGAGGAGGGCGGCTTCGAGGGCTTCCTGCTCGCGCCCGTCGACCGCACCTCGATGCTCGTGGCCAAGGCGCTCGCGCTGGGGGCGTTCCTCGTGATCCTGGAGCTCATCGCCGTCCCCGCGTTCAGCCTGATGCTGCTGGGGCCGGCCCTGACCGGGGCCGCCCTGGGCCAGACGGTCGTGGTGCTCCTGCTGGCCGACGTGGCGATCGCCGTGGTGGGCACGCTGGTCGGCGCGCTGGCCATCCAGACGCGGGCGCGGGACCTCATCGTGCCGCTGATCGCGCTGCCCCTGCTCCTGCCCGTGGTGATCGGGACGGCGAAGGCGCTCGCGCCCACCTTCGCCGCGGCGGGCGCCGGGGCACTCCCCGGAGCCTGGCTGACGATCCTCGGCCTCTATGATCTGGTGTTCGGGCTCCTCGCCTATGCGGTCTTCGACTTCCTGCTCGAGGATTGAGCCCGCCGACCGCAAGATGTTCGGCTCCCGCCTCCGCACGCTGTCTGCCGCGACCGTGATCGCCCTGATCACCGGCTTCTCCCTGGCCGCGTTCGTCGCGCCGATGGACGCCGACCAGGGCTTCGTGCAGAAGATCTTCTATCTGCACGTGCCGATGGCGATCGTCGCGCTGTGCGGGTTCGTCTTCGGCGGGATCTGCGCGGTCATGCACCTGCGCTCGGGCGAGTCCAAGTGGGATCTGCGCTCGTACGTGGCGATCCACGTCTCGGTCATCCTCGGCGTCGGCGTGCTGCTGACCGGCGCGATCTGGGCCAAGGCGTCCTGGGGACACTGGTGGGTGTGGGACGAGCCGACGCTCGTGAGCTTCCTGATCATCTTCCTGCTGTACGCGACGTACACGCCGCTGCGGTTCTCGATCGAGGATCGCGAGAAGCAGTCGCGGTACGCGTCGGTCTTCGCGATCACCGCCGGCGCCTTCGTCCCCCTGAACTTCATGGCGGTGCGCGCCGCGACGGCGTTGGTGCACCCGCGCACGTTCGACTCCGCGGGCAACCTCCCGGGCGCCATGCGCACCGCGTTCCTGGTCTGCCTGCTCGGCATGACGCTCCTCTACGTGCTGCTGTGGCAGTACGAGATGGCCCACAAGAACACCGTCGCCCAGCTGCGGTCCCTCAAGCGGAAGCTGGCGGGGGAAGACGGCCTGCGCAGCCGCCGCTCCGCCGCACCGGAACTGCAGGTCAGATGATCCTCGCCTCCAACGTCCTGCCCGACAACGCCGGCTACGTCGCGGCCGCCTACATCGTGTTCGTGGCGCTGTTGCTGATCTACGTCGGGATCATGGCCTACAAGCTGGGCAAGGTCGAGCGCGACGTGGTCGAGCTCAACGAGCTCGCCGACCGCCGCCTGGACGAGGCCGCCGGGCCCGCGGCGCCGCGTGAGGAGACGCCGGTATGAGCGAGCTCCTCTGCCTGGGGATCTCCCACAAGACGGCGCCGGTCGCCGTCCGCGAGCGCCTCGCCCTCACGCCCACTGAGGCCCAGGGCCTCTGCCGCGAGCTCGTCGAGACCGACGCCGTGCGCGAGGCCGTCGCGATCTCGACCTGCAACCGCACCGAGATCTACCTCGTCGGAGACGCCGTCGGCGCCGAGACGGAGCTCCTGAGCCGCCTGGCCCAGCGCGCCGGGACGCGCCCGACCGAGCTGACCGACGCGATGTACGCCCCGCGCAACTGCGACGCCGCGCGCCAGCTCTACCGCGTGGTCTCGGGCCTGGAGTCCATGATCGTCGGCGAGGCCGAGATCCAGGGGCAGGCCAAGCGCGCCTACGAGGCCGCGCTCGAGGCCGGGACCACCGGCCCGCTGACCAACCGCCTGTTCACCGCCGCGCTGCAGACCGGCAAGCGCGTGCGCTCCGAGACCACGATCGGCGAAGGCCGCGCGAGCGTCTCCAGCGTCGCCGTCGGCCTCGCCCGCGACGTCATGGGCCCCGAGCTGGCCTCGCGCGACGTCGTCATCATCGGCGCCGGCGAGACGAGCGAGCTGACCGCCCAGGCGCTGGCCGAGGAGGGCGTGCGGACGATCTTCGTCGCCAACCGCCGCGCCGACCGGGCCCGCTCGATCGCCGACCGCTTCGGCGGGACGGTCTCGTCGCTGCACGACCTGCCCGAACGCCTCGTCGAGGCCGACATCGTGGTCGCCAGCACCGCCTCGCCGCACCCGATCATCGGCGTCGACGAGCTGGCGCTCGTCATGCGCGAGCGCGAGGGCGCCCCGCTGCTGCTCATCGACATCGCCGTCCCGCGCGACATCGACCCGGCCTGCGGCGAGCTCGACGGCGTGACGCTGTACGACATCGACGACCTCCAGGCGGTCGTCGCCCGCAACCGCTCGGTCCGCGAGGCCGAGCGCGAGCAGGCCGAGGCGGTCGTCGAGGACGAGATCCAGCGCTTCGCCCGCTGGATGGGGCAGCTCGACGTCATGCCGACGATCGCCGCCCTCCGCGCGCACGGCGACACGATCGTCGAGCAGGTGCTGAGCGAGAACGCCGGCCGCTGGGAGAGCGCGTCCCCGCGCGACCGCGCCCGGATCGAGGCGCTGGCCCGCTCGCTCATGCAGCGCCTGCTGCACGAGCCGACGATCCGCCTGAAGTCCGTCGACCGCGACGGCGGCCACGGCCGGGTGCAGTTCGCGCGCGAGCTGTTCGGCCTGACCGAGGGCGTCGACGACGCGCCCGAGCTCCACGACGGCGACGAGGCCGCCGACGTGCGCCCGCTGCGCCGCCGCGGCGCGGCGCAGTGAAGCTCGGCACGCGCGGCAGCGCCCTGGCGCTCGTGCAGGCGCGGGCGGTGGCCGCGGCGCTCGGCGGCGACGCCGAGATCGTCGCGATCACCACCAGCGGCGACCGCGGCATCGCCGGCGATAAGGCGCGCTGGATCGACACGATCGAAGACGCGCTGGAGCGCGGCGTCATCGACCTCGCGGTCCACTCCGCCAAGGACGTCCCCGCCCAGAGCCTCCTGCGCCCGGGGATGCGACTGGCCGCGGTGCTCGGCCGCGAGGACCCGCGCGACGCGCTGGTCGGGGCGCCGTCGCTGGAGGCGCTTCCCGCCGGCGCCCGCGTCGGGACCGCGTCGCTGCGCCGTCGCGCGCAGCTCCTCGCCGTGCGCGACGACCTCGAGGTCGTCGAGCTGCGCGGCAACGTCGACACCCGCCTGCGCAAGCTGCGCGACGGCGACTGCGACGCGCTGGTCCTGGCCGCCGCGGGCCTGCGCCGCCTCGGCCGCGAGGACGAGATCGGCGCGCTGCTGGACCCCACCGTGTTCGTGCCGGCGCCCGGGCAGGGCGCGCTGGCCGTCGAGGGCCGCGAGATCCCGGCCGCGCTCGTGCACCCCGGCACCGACGCGCGGCTGCACGCCGAGCGTCACGTCGTCGAGGCGCTGGACGCCACCTGCGACACGCCGGTCGGCGTCCACCACGACGGCACGGCGCTGCACGCCTTCGTCGGCCTGCCCGACGGCAGCGCGTGGCTGCGCGACAGCGTCGTCGCCGATGGGGCGGGCGCGGCCGCTGCTCTGCTGGTGGAGCGCCTGGAGTCGATGGGCGCCCGTGCCCTGCTCGCCCGGGCCGAGGCGCTGGCGGCCGAGGCCTCGTGAGCACCCCCGTCGGGCGGGTCATCCTCGTGGGCGCCGGCCCCGGGGACCCGGGGCTGATGACCGTCCGGGCGCTGGAGGCCATCGCCCAGGCCGACGTCGTCCTCTACGACAAGCTGATCCCGCCGACCGCGCTGGACGGCGCACCGGCCGGCGCCGAGCTCATCGACGTCGGCAAGATCGGCGGCGGCGAGCAGGTGCCCCAGCAGGAGACCGAGCGCCTCCTGCTCACCCACGCCCAGCAGGGCAAGCTCGTCGTGCGCGTCAAAGGCGGCGACCCGTTCGTCTTCGGCCGCGGTGGCGAGGAGGCGCAGCTCTGCCGCGACCACGGCATCCCGTTCGAGGTCGTCCCGGGCATCACCGCGGGCATCGCAGGCCCCGCCTACGCCGG
>JAWVGD010000244.1:0-3968 GCA_033855515.1 Baekduia sp. | reverse complement strand
CACGGCGTCATGCCGACCCTGGGCCTGATCGACCCGAACTTCCGCGGCGAGCTCTGCGTGACGCTGCTCAACACCGGCGCCGAGGCGTTCCACGCCGACGCGCACGACCGCATCGCACAGCTCCTGCTGCTGCCGTTCTGGGCACCGGCGCTGACCGTCGTCGACGCCCTGCCGCCGTCGCCCGACGACCGCGGCACCGACGGCTGGGGCTCGTCCGGGCGGTAGAGCGCCGGCGCGCCACGCGGACATCCGCGCGCGTCGCGCGCGTCGGGACGTGGCACTGCCGTGTGCACACCCCCGAAACAGGAGCGCAAGCACATGGCAGACGTCAAGAACGGGCTGTTCGTCCGGCTCGAAGCCGCCGCGGGTCAGGCCGACGCGCTGGCGGAGTTCCTGACCAACGCGCAGCAGCTCGTGGCCCAGGAGCCCGGCACCGTGGTCTGGTATGCCATCCGCTTCGACGAGACGACGTTCGGGATCTTCGACGCGTTCGCCGACGAGGACGGTCGCGAGGCCCATCTCAACGGCGCCGTCGCCGCGGGCCTCGCCGAGCACCCCGAGCTGTTCGCGGCCCCGCCGGCCATCGAGAAGGTCGACGTGCTGGCCAGCAAGTAGCGCTCAGGCGCGGGCGTCGGGGGCGACGCCTGCGCCGTTTACCGCGAAGCGGGCGTAGCGCTCGGCGATCGCGGCCGGCAGGCGTGCGGTGACGTGCACGCCGTCGGCCGTGTCGTCGCGCTGCAGGTCGCCGGCGACATCGTGCAGCTCGGCCAGCCGGCCGCCCTCGGAATAGGGCAGCAGCAGCTCGACGGGCTGCAGCGTCCGGACGAACGCCTCCTCGACGGCGCGCCCGAGCTGCTCGAGCCCCTCGCCGGTGAGCGCGCTGACCTGGATGCCGTCGGGGTGGCTCAGCCACAGCGCCTGACGGCGCTCGGCGTCAAGCGCGTCGATCTTGTTGAGCACCAGCAGCCGCGGCCGGTCGCCGGCGCCGATCTCGTCGAGCGTCTCCTCGACCGAGTGCATCATCTCGCGCAGCTCTTCCTCGTCGGCCGACGCGTCGACCACGTGCAGGATCAGGTCGGCCAGGCGCGTCTCCTCCAGCGTCGCGCCGAAGGCATCGACGAGCTGGTGGGGAAGCTTGCGGATGAACCCGACCGTGTCGGTCAGCAGGTAGGGGCGGCCGTCGATCTGCAGCTGGCGGGTGGTGGGATCCAGCGTGTGGAAGAGGCGATCGCGGACGCCGACCTGGGCGCCGGTCAGCGCGTTGAGCAGCGTCGACTTGCCGGCGTTCGTGTAGCCGGCGATCGCGACCTGCGGCAGGTGGGCGCGCTCGCGCTCGGCGCGCTGAACGGCACGCGTGCCCTTGACCTGCTCCAGGCGGCGGCGCAGCGCGGAGATGCGGTCGCGCGCCAGGCGGCGGTCGGTCTCGATCTGCGACTCGCCGGGGCCACGGGTCGCGAAGCCGCCGCTGGAGACGCCGCCGAGGCGCTCGAGGTGGGTCCACAGGCCCCGCATCCGCGCGAGGTTGTACTCGAGCTGGGCGAGCTCGACCTGGAGCTTGCCCTCCGAGGTGTTGGCGTGCGCGGCGAAGATGTCGAGGATCGTCGCCGTGCGGTCGACGACCGACATCCCCAGCTCCTTCTCCAGGTTGCGCTCCTGGCGCGGGCTGAGCTCGTCGTCGACGACGATGACGTTCGCGTCGGCCGCCTTGGCCGCGTCCTTGACCTCCAGCAGCTTGCCGGGGCCGAGGTAGGTGTTGGGATGCGGCTTGTCGCGGTGCTGCACGGCCTGGCCGACGACGACGACCCCGGCGGTGCTCAGCAGCTCGCGGAGCTCGGAGAGGTCGTCGCCCTCGTCGAGGGCGGCGATGAGGTAGGCGCGCTGCTTGGCGCGGGCCTGCTGTTGACCGGAGGCGGTCCGGGTGGGTTCGATTCGTCCGTTGCGACTGCGCTGCATGTGCCTTCTGAGTCTAGGCCCCGGCGAGGCTCGATGAAGCGCCCGATGACATAGGTTTCCGGTCGCAGGGCAAACGGCGTTCGCTACTCAGTTTTGCGGGGTTCGCCTGGACGGATGATGCAGGTTGCCTGGGCACGGCGGGAGTAGCGTCACGGGTTCAGGAGGTGAGGCCCGTGTCGGAAGTCACCGAACGGCCCGAGGACTGGATCCGGATCGGAGCGGCGGCCGCGGCACTCGGCGTGAGCGTCGACACGCTCCGGCGCTGGGAGCGCGACGGCCGCATCGTGTTCGAGCGGCGTGGTCAGCAGCGGTACCTGCGCGCCGACGAGCTGGCCGCGCTGTTGCGCGAGCGGGCCCGTGAAGGCCGCTCCAGCGCCCGCAACCGGCTCCAGGGCATCGTCCTGGGCGTGCGCCGCGACGGCGTCATGGCGCAGATCGACATGGCCTGCGGCCCGTATCGCATCGTGTCGCTGATGTCGCGTGAGGCGGCCGACGACCTCGACATCAAGCCCGGCGATCAGGCCGTCGCGTTGATCAAGTCGACGACGGTGGTCGTGGAGAAGCGCTGAGGGCCGCCCGGCGCGCCGGCGCCAGCGGGTCGTAGCGGTCGGCCAGCCCGCGCGTGGGCAGCACGATGACGCCCTCGCGCGGGTCCCCCACCCAGCAGCCGTGACCGCCGGCCAGCGCGTAGGCGGCGTAGGCGGCCGCGCAGGCGTCGAGCTCGTCGATCGTGCGGTGCCAGAGCCCGCCGTCGTCGTCGACGACGCCGCGGAGCTTCAGGGCCGCGATCCGCTGCTGCAGCCCCCAGGGCGTGCGCTTCGGCGGCGGCCGGTGGCCGAGCAGCGCGCAGAAGACGGCGTCCGGATAGGTCTCCGCGAGCCGCCCGAATCGCAGGGCGCCGTCGCCGACGGGCGCCTCGGTCAGGCCCGGGGCGACCGGCCGGAACAGCTCCAGGCTCGGCTCCAGCGCGGCGAACAGCTCGAAGCCCACGGTCATCCACGCCTCCCAGCGGGTGAGCGCCTGGTCGGCGGAGGGCACGGGATAGAGCGGCAGGCGGCGCCGGAACAGCAGCGCGTCGCAGACGCGCATGCGCTCGTAGCGGCCGTCGGGGAGCCCGAGGGCGTCGCGCAGCGGCCGTCCGGCGGCCAGGAGCTCCAGGCGCGGGCCTGACGGCGCGTCGATGGCGACGACGGCCTCGCCGCCGAAGCCCAGGACGGTCCGGGCGACGGCCGCGACGTCGCCGGGGTCATAGAACGTGGCGACGAGCTCGGCCCCGTCGGCCCCGCGTCGCTCGTGCAACGTGACGAGCTGCTGGTTGGCCGCCTTGGCGCTGATGTCGACGCCGCAGTAGCGCACGCGCTGCAGGCTAGTCCGAGCCGGTGGCGAGCCGCGCGCGCCCGGTCGGCGATAGCGTGGCGCCTCATGTCGCCCGACGACCTCGCCGACCGCCTCGCCGAGCGCGTGCTCGAGCTCGTCGACCTCCCGTCGGAATCGCGCTCGGAGGCCGCCCTGGGCGAGCACGTCCTGGAGGTCCTGGCCGACGCGCCGGGCGGCGCCGCGCGCGACCTGGGTGATACGTGCGTGGTCGCCGGCGCCACACGCCGCGCCGGCCGGCCGCTGGTCCTGCTCGCCGGCCATCTCGACACCGTGCCCGCCCAGGGCAACTTCCCCGGCCGCATCGAGGACGGCTGGGTCCACGGCCTCGGGGCCTGCGACATGAAGGCCGCCCTGGGCGTGATGATCGAGCTCGCGCTGGCGCCCCCGGCCGGCGCGACCGCCGACGTCGGCTTCGTCTTCTTCGGGCGCGAGGAGCTCCCGTTCGGCGACAGCGCGCTCACCCCGCTGCTGGAGCGCGAGCCCGGCCTGCGCGACGCCGACCTCGTCGTCGTCATGGAGCCCACCGGCAACCAGCTGCACGCCGGCTGCGTCGGCAACATCAACGCGACGTGGACGTTTCACGGCACCGCGGGCCACAGCGCCCGGCCGTGGCTGGCCGACAACGCCATCCACCGTGC
>JAWVGD010000243.1:0-2701 GCA_033855515.1 Baekduia sp. | reverse complement strand
GGCATGGTCTCGTCCATGCTCTGCTGGAGCAGCTGCTCCCAGCGCTCCTTGGCGCGGTCCTTGACCGAGCGCAGCTCGTTGATCGAGCCGGAGCCCGAGCGTCGCGCCTCGGCGATGTCGCGCTCGGCGCGGGTCATCTCGAGATAGGCGAGCTCGCGACGGAGGACCGTCGCGGAGTCCGACAGCGGCTCGGCGTCGGCGAGCAGGGCGGCGACTGCGCGGCCCATCGCCTCGTCGTCCTCGGGCAGGCCGCGCGTCGGCGTGCGGAGGTTGGCGCGCACGTGGGCGGCCAGGCGCTGCATGAACGCGCCGGTGAAGACGTCGTCGGAGAGCCGGCCGAGCAGCTCCTCGGCCGGATCGGGCGCGGCGAGGCACTGCGCCAGGAACGCCCGCTCGGCGAGCAGCACGGGGTTGGCCGACGGGGCACGGCGCGCCGGCGTGGCCGGGGCCCCCTCTCCCCACCTCCCCGGGTCCTCCTCGTCGTCGTAGGGCGAGCCGCCGCCCCAGGGCTCCTGCGCCGGCGAGCCCTCGCCCCACGGGGCCGACCCGCCGCCGCGGTTGCCGCCGGGTGTCCGGCGCGGCGCCCGGGCGCCGCCGCCGCTCGGCGACGCGCCGCCCGCCGGGGCCACCGGCAGCCACGACGACACCAGCGACGCCCCCAGGTCCAGCCGGTCGGCCACGTGCGCCAGCAGCTCCTCGCGCAGCGCGCTGGGCGGCAGCGTCCCGAACACGGGCCGCAGCGCGGCGATCACCGCGTCCTTGCCCTCGGCGTGGGTCAGGTCGCCCGACTCCAGCTCGCGCTCGATCTGGAACCGCACGAACGGGACCGACGCGCCGACGATCTCCTTGGCCGCCTCGGCGCCCTGCTCCTGCACGAGGTCGGCGGGATCGAGCCCCTTGGGCAGCGGCACGACGCGGAGCTGCAGCTGGCGGCCCGCCGCGAGCTTGGCGGCGCGCAGCATCGCCTCCTGCCCAGCGCTGTCGGCGTCGAGCGCCAGCAGCACCGTCTTGCCGAGCTTGGCCAGCTCGCCGACCTGCTTCTCGGTCAGCGCCGTGCCCATGATCCCGACCACGTTGGCCATGCCCGCCTGGTGCAGCGCCAGGACGTCGGTGTAGCCCTCGGCGGCGATGACCTCGTCGGCGCGCGTCGCCGCGACGCGCGCATGGTGCGCGCCGTAGACGATGTCGCCCTTGTGGAAGATGTCGCCGTCGGCCGAGTTGAGGTACTTGGGCATCTGGTCGGCACCGAGGGCGCGCGCCCCGAACCCGAGGACCCGGCCGCGCGCGTCGCACAGCGGGAACATGATCCGCCGGCGGAAGCGGTCGTAGATCCGGCCCTCGCCCTTGTGGGACCGCACCGCCAGCCCGGCCTCGAAGATCTCGCGGTTGCTGAAGCTCTGCTGGCGCCCCGCCATGAGCAGCTTGTCCCAGGCGCTGGGCGCGTAGCCGACGCGGTAGGTCCGCAGCGTCTCGTCGCTGAGCCCGCGCTCGGCGAGGTACAGGCGCGCCGGGGCGGCCTCGGCCGACTCCCACAGCCAGCGCTCGTAGAACCCCGCCGCGCGCTCCAGCAGCTCCAGGAGCCGTTCGCGATGGCGTCGGCGCTCGGCGGCCTGGGGGTCCTCGTCCTCGACGGTCAGCTCGACGCCGTAACGCCCCGCCAGCGACTCCAGCGCGCCGACGAAGTCCAGGCCCTCGGTCGCCATGACGAAGCCGAAGGCGTCGCCGCCCACGCCGCAGCCGAAGCAGTGGTAGAAGCCCTCGTCGGCGTTGACGCTGAACGACGGCGTCCGCTCGTCGTGGAACGGGCACAGGCCCTTGAACCGGCCGGGACCCGCCCGCCGCAGCTCGGTCTTGGTCGAGACGAGGTCGACCATGTCGATCGCCTCGCGGACCTTCTCCTTGTCGCTGTCGGCGTACCGGGGCATGGCGCGTCCCAGAGCATAGGCGCCGGGGCGCCCGGATCAGGCGCAGGCTCGGTCGTCGTCTACAGCGCGAACGCGTCCGGAACCGTCAGGTCCTCGAACGCGCGGATGCAGTAGCGGTCGGTCATCCCCGCGAGGTAGTCGACGACGCGCTGCGCATGGTCGGCGTCGCGCGCGCCACCGTGATCGGGCAGGCGCGCGGGATCCACGACGAAGTGGTCGAACAGCGGCCGGATGACGCGCTCGATCTTGACGTGCTCGCGGCGTGCGTCGGGGGCGAGGTAGACGTGCTCGAACATGAACGTCCGCAGCTCGTCCATGGCCCGCCCCGCGACGTCGCCCTGGACGATCGCCCCGGCGCGCTCGGAGTGCTCGACCAGGTCGTGGACGAGGGCGTCGATGCGGTGCGATCCGGTGTCGCCCAGGACCGCGATCGGCTCCGAGGGCAGGTCGTCCTCGCGCAGGACGCCGGCGCGGACGGCGTCGTCGATGTCGTGGTTGAGGTAGGCGACGCGGTCGACGATGCGGACGATCGCGCCCTCGAGCGTCCGCGGCGGGTCGGCCCGCCCGGAGTGGCCGAGGATCCCGTCGCGCACGTCCTCGCCGAGGTTCAGCCCGTGCCCCCCGTCCTCCAGCACGTCGACCACGCGCAGCGAGTGCTCGTAGTGGCGAAACGGCCGGCCGAAGCGTTCCATGAGGCAACGGTCCAGCACGGCCTCGCCGATGTGCCCGAACGGCGGGTGGCCGAGGTCGTGCCCGAGCCCGATGGCCTCGGTGAG
>JAWVGD010000242.1:0-7746 GCA_033855515.1 Baekduia sp. | reverse complement strand
GCCCCCGCTCGCGGTCAGACGCCTCGATCGCCTGCTCCAGAAGGCGCTCGCGATCGCGATGGCCGCGCTGCATCCGGCGGGCGAGCGACCACGACAGCGGCACCTGGAAGAGCAGCACCACGGCCAGCGCCGCGATCAGGGTCGGCGACAGGGCCCGCAGCAGCCGCTGCGCCGAGGCGCTCACCGCATCGAAGCGCTGGTAGGTCTCGAACAGCACCGGTGTGCCGTTCGGCGTCCGGATCGCGGTGTGCGCCTCCAGCAGCTTGCCGGCGGCGCGCTCGTAGCGGTTCTCGGGCTTGGACAGGTCGCTCAGCTCGGCCTCGGCCCGGCCATTGGTGAAGAGCGCCTGCTCGTCCTTGGTCAGGCCGAAGCGACGGCCGATCAGCGCTGGCTCGTCGGAGTACAGGACGCGCCCGTCGCGCGACCACACCTTCACGCGCACGACCGAGGCGCTGAGCAGGCTCCCGACCACGAGGTCGTCGAGGTGGGCGGTCGCCCGCGGGTCGCCGCGCAGCAGGCCGTCGGTGAGGCCCGCGGACTCCACCAGCGCGCCTTGCAGCTCCACCCGCGCGCGCGTGTCGCGCTCGGCCTCGCGCACGGTGACCGAGCGCAGCGCGAAGAAGCCGCCGACGATCACGACCGCGATCGCGGCCAGCGACCCGAGCATGAAGCGGGTCACGGCGGAGGCCGCGCTGGGGGGCGTCCCGGTCGCCGCGCGACCGCGCGAGGGTGGGTCCTGGACGAGCATCGCGGCACATGGTGCACGGCCGACCGGCGCCGCGGGCTCCGGTGCGACCTTTGTCTCATGGAAACCGGGACCGCCCGGGCCGCACAGTGATGGAGCAGCACATGTCCATCACGACCAAGGAGTTGCTCATGCCCTCGCTGTCTCGCCGCACCATCCCCACCACCTTCGCCATCGCCGCGATCGGCCTGGCCGGCGCGGCGCCCGTCGCCCTGGCGCGCCACGGGGCCGACGATCCGGCCGGGCACCGCGACCGCGCCGGTGAGCGCCACCACGCGAGCCACACCAGCCGCAACGACAGCCGCCGCGACGCGACCGAGCGTCGCCACGGCGCCGACGACGGGCCCAACCACCGCTAGGCCGCCGGCCGGTGACGGGCAGCGCCCGTCACGTCGCGAAGTCGGGCTGCGCGGCGCGTACTGCGGCCGCGCGGCCCTTGGGCTCCTCCCAGTCCTCCTGGCGCCCGAGCGGCGTCAGGTCCAGGTAGGCGTAGGAGCCGCCGGTCCACTCGGCGCCGCGCCCGTAGCTCGAGTAGGTGTGGAACACCGTGTCGCCCTCCCGCAGGAAGACGCTCGTGCCCGGCGCCTCCCACGGCTGCTCGCCCGTGACGGCGGCACCCTTGCCGGCCGCCTCCCACTCGGCGGCCGTGCGGAAGTTGTACTCCAAGGGAGCGACCGCGTCGTCCATCGTGACGTGGAAGTCGTAGTTGAACTCGCTGCCGAAGGACGAGTACCACGGGAAGGTCCACCCCTTGCGGCGCTTGAAGTCCTCGATCTTGGCCAGCGGGGCACGGGAGACGAAGACCAGCCGCGTGTCGCGGACGTCGAGGTGCTTCTCCAGCCCGGGGGCGACCTCGTCGGCGCCGGCCGAGCAGCTCGAGCACCCATCGTCCCAGCTCGGATCGAACATGAAGTGCCCGACGATGAGCTGCAGGCGGCCGTCGAAGAGCTCCAGCAGGCTCGCCTGCCCGTCCGGGCCCTCGAAGACATAGTCCTTCTCGATGCGAACCATCGGCAGCTCGCGGCGCTCGGTGCTCAGTGCGTCGCGCGCGGCGGTCAGCTCCTTCTCCTTGACCAGCAGCGCCATGCGGGCGGCTCGCCACGCTTCCTGGGACACGATCTGCGGCAGCGTCATCGGCGTTCTCCTCGGTTCGGGTGCTCGTGGGCCACGCTTCCTGAGACCCGCGCGGCCCCGGGAACTCATCGCGGCGTGTCCGCCGATGGTGCGGCATCGCGGCATCGCGGCGTCCGTCGCATCGGCGAAGCTGCGAGGCATGACGGAGGCCACCGAGACGGCGGTGCTCGCCGCGATCGACGGCGCCGCGATCGCCCGCGACGTGTCGCGCCTCGTGCGCGCTGTGAGCGTCACCGGCGACGAGCGAGCCGCCGTCGAGGCCCTGGCCGCGATCGCCGCCGCGCACGACGTCGTCGCCCGGGTGGACGTCCACGACCTCGAAGCGGTGCGGGCGGCGCCCGGCTACCCCGGCGAGGAGGCGCCGCGGGCCGAGCTGGTCGGTCTGACCGCGACCCTGCCGGGCGCCGGCCCGCGGCGGCTGTGCCTCAACGGCCACCTCGACGTCGTCGCGCCCGGCGCCGCGCCCTGGGTGCACCCGCCGTTTTCCGGCGTCATCGGCGACGGCGTCGTCCACGGGTGTGGATCGCTGGACATGAAGGGCGGCGTCGTCGCGACGCTGCACGCGATGGCCGCCGTGCGGGGCGTCGCCGGCCGGGCGCCCGCCGAGGTCGTCCTGCAGGCGGTCGCCTCCGAGGAGGACGGCGGGCTCGGGACGTTCGCCGCGCTCGAGGCCGACGACCGCTTCGACGCCTGCCTGATCCCGGAGCCGACGGCATTCGACGTCGTCGTCGCCCACGCCGGCGCGCTGACGTTCACCGGCACGGTGACCGGCGTGAGCGCGCACGCCGCCGTGCGGCTGGAGGGCGTGTCGGCCCTGGACCGCTACATCCCGATCCACCAGGCGCTCCAGGCCCATGAACGCGCGGTCAACGCCGATGTCGCCCATCCGCTGATGGCCCCGCTCGCGCTCCCCTATCCCCTTCTGGTCGGACGGATCCAGGCGGGGACGTGGTCCAGCCGCGTCCCGGACGAGCTCGTCTTCGAAGGCCGCCTCGGCGTGCGCGTCGGCGAGGATCCCGCCGAGGCGCGGGCGGCGCTCGAGCGCGTCGTCGCGGCGGCCGACGACGGCGCCGGGCCGCCGGCCGCGATCACGTGGACGGGCGGCCAGTTCGCCTCGGCCGAGACCCCCGTCGACCACCCGTTCGTCACGCTCGTCCAGGCGGCCGCGCGCGAGGAGTGCGGCGCGGCCGACCTCGTCGGCGTGCCTTACGGCGCCGACATGCGGCTCTTCACCCAGCGCGGCATCCCGTGCGTGATGTTCGGGCCGCCCGGGCTGGAGCGCGCGCACGCCGCCGACGAGTACGTGGTGGTCGAGGACCTCGTCCGGATCGCCCGGGCGATCGCCCGGACGATCCTGCGCTTCGGCCGCGGCTGAGACCGGCGCGCGCCCGCGACCCGCGCGTCAGGCCCTCGCCGCGCGCGACGCGTACACCCCGTCCAGCCACGCCTTGAGCGCGGCCTCGTGGGCGGCGGCGTCGACGCCATCGACGAACAGGTGCGCGCTCATCCCGACGACGCTGCCGTAGTGGTTGCGCCCGAAGAACCGGTACAGGCCCTCGGCGGTGCGGACGCCGAGGAACTCCGGCGTCGCGTAGTCGATGACGCCTTCGAGCGTGCCGGCGTCGCCGAGCGAGGCGTGGACCGCGTCGCCCACGCCGGCGTCCGCCGAGACGCCCAGCGCGGCGCGCAAGGCATCCATCGCGTCCGGCGTTCCGGCGGCCTCGGGGCCTTCGATGCCGGACGACGGCTGACCGACGTAGGTCACCGGGCGGCCGTTGAAGTGCTGCAGGTACTCCCCGAGCGTGTGGAGGTAGAAGTCGGTGTGGCCACCGATGGCGTCGTACTGGTCCTCCCATCCGTCGGCGAGGATCCCGCTGTGGACGTAGCGCAGGTGCGCCGTGCCGCCGTCGCGGGCCTCGATCGCGTAGTCCAGGGCGTTGAACGTCCCGTCCGGCGACTCCATGCGGATCACGAGGCGGTGCGGCGGGTCCCACGTGGAGATCGGCCCGCCCGCCCCGCCCTCGGGCGGCGCGGAGCCGGCCGGGATCTCCATCCCCGTCGGGAACTCCCAGGCCGCGGTGTCAGCAGTGATGGCGATCCAGACATCGTCCGGCGCGGCGGGCAGGTCCACTTCGCGGGTGATCTCGAACTCACGGCTCATGACTGGGGCTCCTTGTTGTTGTTCGTGATGGTGGGATGCAGTGCGACGACGAACCGGTGCCGGCGACCGCCTGGGGCAGACTCGTCGTGGTACTTCGCGACGAGGCCGTTGACGGCGTCGGCCAGCTCGGCGGCGAACGCGGCCCGGTCCTTGGCGGACGCGAACCGCACCTCGCTGTCGATGCCGAGGGTCGCCAGCGGCTTGCCGGCCGCGCTCGCCCCGGTGATGAGCTCACCGACCTCGCGGACCATGCGGCCCGCGACCGCCAGCAGCCAGCGCGCCGAGCGCTGGTCGGGCTGACGTGACGGATCGGGGGCGACCGCCGCCAGGGCGGTCGGCGAGATCACGTAGGACGCGGCTGTCGCCTGGAGCACGCGCTCGGTGCAGTTGCCCTTGCGGCGCTCCTCGACGAGTTCCACCAGGCCGTGGCGCTCCAGCGCCCGCAGGTGGTAGTTCGCCTTCTGGCGGGTCAGCCCGACGCGCATGGCGAGCGTGCTGGCAGACCCCGGCTCGGCCAGCTCGGCGAGCAGGCCGGCGCGGATCGGATCCAGCGACGCCTCGGCGGCGGCCGGGTCCTCGATGACGGCGACGTCGTGCACAGGTGCCACCTTGGCACCGACGACTATTCTTGTCAAGACGATCTTGACTGTCGGCACGCGGCTCCGGCAGCGAGGGTTTACCCACTTGTTAGGTGGGAATACTGTGGGCCTCCATGAGGCCTATCGCTGTCGTCGTGGCGGGCGCCCTGCTCGCCGTCACCGTCATCGTGGGCGCCCTCGCGGCGCCCGCCCGGGCGCAGGCCGTCGACGAGACGTGCGCGCTGGCGCTGACCAAGCTCGACCAGGGCACCACGAACGTCCTCTATCCCGACGACTCGGCGCGCTACTACATCGGCGCGTTCGCCGCGGTGCCCGGCACCGAGATCCGCCTGGTCGGGCGCTTCCCGCGGGCGCGGTACGCGTCCTACAACGTCTACGACGCCGCGCTGCGACCCGTTGACGCCCTGGCCGACGCCGAGCTGCTGCCCGATGCCGGCTCGTCCAACCCGTTCCTGCCGGGCGCCGACCGCACCGCCACGGCGCGCGGCTACACGGCGCGGATCTCCTTCGCCGCGCCGCCCTCGCTGCGCGAGCCCAACACGATGTACGCCGCGGGCGGCTCGTCCGGGGTACCGAACCCGACGGGCGTGTTCGCGTACCGCATCTACATCCCCGACGACGGCCAGGACGAGTACGGCGGTGTCGGGCTGCCCACGGCCGCCGTCGTGCAGGCCGGCAGCGGCGCGCCGGTGCCGCCGTCGGTGTGCGCGCAGGTGCGCAAGCCGGAGCTGACGGCGATCAACGACCAGCTGGCCCAGGTGCCGTCGGCACCCACCGCCGAGCCGAGCGCGACCGCCACCGGGCGCAACCCGCCGCACTGGCGCAAGTTCGTCAACGTCGCCAGCTCGGTGGGCCAGGCGTTCACCGACAACCCCGCGTTCAACGGGGCCGGGCAGGCGCAACTCGACACGCTCGGCGGAAGCGGCGGCTTCCTGTCCAACCGCCACAACGCCTATCTCTCGGCGCTCCTCAACCGCGGGTTCGGCCAGGTGCTGGTAACGCGGCTGCGCGTCCCGGCGTTCCCGGACACCCGTCACGGCGCCGCCGTCATGCCCGCCGGCCAGGTGCGGTACTGGTCGCTGTGCCAGAACGACCCCCTGACCGAGCGCGTCGTCGCGTGCCTCAACGACGACCGCGTGGTCGCAGGCCCCGACGGCTTCGCCACGTTCGTGGTGTCGACCCCGAACGAGCGCCCGGCCAACGCGACCACGCGCTGCGGCGTGAACTGGCTGCCGTGGGGACCCGACGTGCGCGGGGCGCTCATCTACCGCAACATGCTCCCAGCGGCCTCCTTCGCTGCAGCGATCCAGCGCGCCGAGCCCGACGCCGAGCCGCAGACGATGGGCGACGGCTTCCCCGTGTCGGCGTACTACGCCGACGCGGGCGCGTTCGACGCGCTGCCCTGCGCCCGGGCTGCCACGCCCGCGGCCGTCGCGCCGGCCGCGCCGTCGGGCGCGGCGTCCTCCTCCCCCGGTGCCGCCCCGGCCTGCTCCAGCCACCGGCGCTTCACGCTGCGTCTCCCACGCGGGACCCGCAGCGTCACGATCGACGGGCGGCGGCAGCCCTTCCGCGGGCGGCAGGTGGTCATCGACCTCCGTGGAAGACCGCGCTCGTCGGTGGTCGTGCGCATCCACCGCCCCCACGGGGCCACGATCGTGCACCGCTACCGGGTCTGCGTCCGCCGGCGATGAACGTCCGCGGTCCCGGCCGGCAGCCCCTGCTAGGGCCTTGTATCCACTCAAGGCGCATGCGAACATACGTTCGTGTCGGCTGCGACCGCGTCCATCCTCCACGCCGATCTGGACGCGTTCTTCGCCGCGGTCGAGCAGCGCGACGATCCGACGCTGCGCGGCCGCCCGGTCATCGTCGGGCCGGGCGTCGTCCTGGCCGCCAGCTACGAGGCTCGGGCGTTCGGGGTGCGGTCGGCGATGGGCGGCCGGCGCGCCCGGGCGCTCTGCCCGCAGGCCGTGGTCGTCGCGCCGCGCTTCGCGCGCTACGTCGAGGCGAGCCGCGCGGTCTTCGCGATCCTCGACGACGCCGCGCCGGTCGTCGAGAAGGTCTCGATCGACGAGGCATTCCTCGACGTCCGGGGCCTCGAGGCCATCACCGGGTCCCCGGTCGAGATCGCCCAGCGGCTGCGCCGGCGCGTGCGCGAGGAGGTCGGTCTGCCCCTCAGCGTGGGCGTCGCCACGACGAAGCACCTGGCGAAGGTCGCCAGCGGCGCGGCCAAGCCCGACGGGCTGCTGGTCATCGCCGCCGGCGAGGAGCGCGCGTTCCTGCATCCGCTCCCGGTCGAGCGCCTGTGGGGCGTCGGCGCGGCGACCGCCCGGCGGCTGCGCGAGCACGGCGTGGTCACCGTCGGGCAGCTCGCCACGCTTCCCGAGGAGGTGGTCATGGGGATCCTCGGCCGGGCGGCGGGGCGCCACCTGCACGCCGTGGCGAACAACCGCGATCCGCGGCGCGTTCGCGCGGGACGCGGGCGCCGCTCGTTCGGGACCCAGAGCGCGCTGGGGCGCGGCGGCCGCTCGCCCGCGGCGCTGGACGCGGTCGCGGTCGCGCTGGTCGACCGCGTGACCCGGCGGATGCGCGCCGCCGACCGCGTCGGCCGCACGGTCGTGCTGCGCCTGCGCTTCGGCGACTTCTCGCGGGCGACGCGGTCGCGGACCCTGCGCCGGCCGACCGCCGCCACCGCGCCGATCCTGCTGACGTTCCGCACGCTGCTGGCAGCCGAGCGCGAGACGATCGGCCGTCGCGGCCTGACGCTCCTCGGCGTCACGGTGACGAACCTCGAGTCGAGCGCCGCCGGGGAGCAGCTCGAGCTGCCGCTCGACGGCCACGACCCGGCCGCCCTCGACGCCGCGGTCGACGAGATCCGCGCGCGCTACGGCACACGCGCGATCGAACGGGCACGGCTGCTCGGCGCCGGCGAGCGGGCGGCGCCGTGGGTGCATCTGGGCGAAGACGGGTGATGGCCGTGCCGGGGCCCGTGGTCGTCAGCGCCGCGCCCGACCCGCGCTGCGGCTGGTACATTCGCCTGGATGCTCTCCGGACGGGTCGTGCTGGTCACTGGCGGCAGCGGCGGAATCGGCGCAGCGCTGTGCCGGCGC
>JAWVGD010000241.1:0-3471 GCA_033855515.1 Baekduia sp. | reverse complement strand
CATCTTCAAGTCGTCCAACCCCGAGGCGATGGCGCGCGCGGTCGTCGAGGCCACGACGCACTTCGCCGACGCCGAGCGCGTCGCGGCGGCGTCGACGGGTCTCGGCGCGGCGATGCAGTCGCTCGAGGTGCGCAAGCTGGACGAGTCGCAAGTCCTCGCGAATCGCGGCTGGTAGCGGTGCGCGCCGCCGAGGGCGATCGTCCGCGATTCGCCACCATCCGCGGCTGGTAGCGCATTGGCTCCGCTCGTCGGCGTCCTGGCGCTCCAGGGCGGCTTCGGCGCGCACGTCAGGATGCTGCGCGATCTGGGTGCCGACGTGCGCGAGGTCCGGGTGCCGGCCGATCTGGCGGGCCTCGACGGGCTCGTGCTGCCCGGGGGCGAGTCGACCACGATGACGCTCGGCATCGCCCGCGAGGGCCTCGCCGAGCCGCTGGCCGAGGTCGTCGGCGCCGGCACGCCCGTGCTCGGCACGTGCGCGGGGCTGATCATGCTCGACCGCGAGCACCTCGGGCTGATGGACATCGTCGCGCGGCGCAACGCCTTCGGGCGCCAGGTGCGGTCCTTCGAGGCCGACCTCGACTTCCCCGACTTCGACGAGCCCGTGCACGCGGTGTTCATCCGGGCACCGTGGATCGAGGAGCTCGGCCCCGGCGTCGAGGTCCTCGCCGAGGTCGACGGCCATCCCGTCGCCGCCCGCGAGGGCGAGATGACGGTCGTCGCGTTCCATCCCGAGCTCTCGGGCGAGCAGCGGCTGCACGCGCAGTTCCTGGACCGCGTCCGCGCGCGCGTCGCGGCCCGCTGAGCCGCGCCGGCGCCCGGCTAGCGCGCAGCGCCGAGCGGCGGGCGCAGCGCGTCGACGATCAGGCCGCCGTAGCGGCGCCACACGGCGGGATCGCTCTCGCCGGTGGTGCGCAGGATGTTGGAGAAGCCGGTGAAGAGCACGTGGAGCTCCTCGGCGGTCGCGTCCTCGCGCAGCGCGCCTTCGTCGCGAGCACGGTCCATCAGGCTTGCCAGCGCGGCGCGGGTGCTCGCGCGCGCCGCCTCCAGCTCGGGCAGGTGGATGTCGGCCGCCAGGCTCCCGGCGACCGAGCAGTCGGTCGCCTGGCGCTCGGCGATCGTCGAGATGACCTGCTCGAACGCCTCGCCGGCGTCGTCGGAGGCGAGCGCGAGCGTGGTCAGCGACGTGATCCACTCCAGCCGCTCGCACGCCACCGCGGCGACGAGGTGCTCCTTGGAGGGGAAGGAGCGGTAGAC
Source organism: Baekduia sp. (assembly GCA_033855515.1). Taxonomy (GTDB): domain Bacteria; phylum Actinomycetota; class Thermoleophilia; order Solirubrobacterales; family Solirubrobacteraceae; genus Baekduia. Next base: position 2,217 of record JAWVGD010000241.1, on the reverse strand, counting down.
GGTGGCCTTGCCGACGCCGGCGCGCGCGGCGACCTCCGGGATGCCGGCGTCCAGCCCCTTCTCGGCGAAGACGCGCGCGGCGGCGCGGATGACGCGCTCGCGGTTGCGGCGCGCGTCGGCGCGCAGCGGCCGCTCGGCGGGGACGAGGCTCATGCGCCCTCCGTCGCGTAGGCCGGGTCGGGCAGCGGGGCCGCGGCCCCGATCTCGTCGAGCACGGGCAGGTGCCCGTGGCTCGTGCGCGGGATGAAGAGGGCGACCAGGCCTGCGGCCAGCGCGATGGCGCCGCAGGCGATGAACGCCCCGGTGTAGCCGCCGTCGCCCGGCAGGCCCGTCGAGGCGAGCACGCTGCCGGCCAGGATGGCGGCCGTGATCTGCGTGCCCAGCGACGAGCCCACGGAGCGCACGACGGCGTTGAAGCCGGTCGCCTCGCCGGTGCGCGAGCGCGGCACGGCGTCGACGATGAGGTTCGGCATCGCCGCGTAGGCGAGGCCGACGCCGACCGAGGCGATCGTGTTGAAGATCAGGATCTCGACCTCGGACTTGTGGAAGAAGCCCATCAGGATCATGCCGAGCGCCGTCGCCAGCGCGCCCAGCGAGAGCGGCACCTTGTTGCCCATCCGGGCGCCGAGGATGCCGGAGATCGGGCCGACGAAGAGCATCGCCAGCGCCGACGGGAGCATCAGGACGCCCGCGGCGGTGGCCGAGAGCCCGAAGCCATAGCCGGTGGACGCCGGCGCCTCGGCCAGCTGCGGGATCAAGATGTAGGACCCGAACATGCCGAAGCCGACGAGCATCGTGGCGATGTTCGTCATGAGCACCGGCGGCGTCGCCAGCGTGTCGATGTCGGCCATCGGCTCGGGCGTGCGCTTCTGCAGCACGACCCATCCGGCGAGGATCACCAGGCCGGCGGCGACGAGGCCGAGCGTGCGCCCCGAGCCCCAGCCCCAGATGTTGGCCCGGGCGATGCCGACCATCGGCAGCACGAGCCCGACCCCGAGCACGAGCGCGCCGCGGATGTCGACCTTGCCCGGCGTCCGTTGCGGGGACTCCGGGATGTACAGCTCGATCGCCACGGCGGCGGCGGCCGACATGACGGCACTCAGCCAGAAGATCCAGTGGTAGGAGGCGTGGTCGACCAGCAGGCCGCCGATGACCAGGCCGACGCCGCCGCCGATGCCGAGCGTCGCGGAGATGAGCCCGATGCTCTGGCCGACGCGGTCGCGCGGGAACTCGTCGCGGATGATGCCGAAGCACAGCGGGAAGATGCCGCCGCCGACGCCCTGCAGGACGCGGCCGGCGACCACGATCTCCAGCGTGCTGCCCAGGGCCGAGACGACCGAGCCGGCGGCGAAGGCGATCAGCGAGATCACGAGCAGCCGGCGCTTGCCGAACATGTCGCCGAGGCGGCCGAAGAGCGGCGTGAACACCGCGGCGGCCAGCAGGTAGCCGGTCAGCGTCCAGGCGACGCCGGACGAGTCGGTGTGCAGCTGGGTCTTGAGGTCCCCGAGCGCGGGGATCAGCGTCGTCTGGGCGAGCGCGAAGGCGAGGGCGGCCGTGCTGAGGATGAGCAGGCTGCGGTTGGGCTTGGGGCGGGAGGCGGACGTGGAGAGATGGGGCATAAGCGGACCTTGAGGTCCGGAACAATAGCGAACCGGACTCTCGAGTCCGGTTCCGGGTCGGCGCAGCGGACGGTGCGGCCGCCCGCGGCACCTGGCCGGCGTCTTGTCCTGCCCGGTGGCCCGATCGCGGGCCGCGGCCTGCGTCAGGGCGTTGCGGTGGTGGCGCCGGGCCCGGTCGTCGCCGTCGTCCCGGGCGCGGACGTCGAGCCGGCCGGGACGGCGCTCGAGGGCGCCGCGGGAGCCTTGACGGTCACGGGCAGCGGCGTGATCACCGGCGCCTCGACGCGCGGGGCCGGGCGGTGCGAGACGGTCGGCGTCGGCTGGTCGCCGCCGAAGACGCCCGACAGGGCCAGCGCCCCGGCGATGACCGCCGCCACCAGGAGCGCCGGCAACACGACCAGCAGCGGGCGCGGGCCGCGGGAGCGCGTGTGGCCGCCCTCCAGCAGCGGGGCGGCGACCGCGTGGGCGACAGGGCCGGCCGGCGCGCCGTGCTCGTCGACGGCGACGGGGCCCGCGGGAAGCTCGTCCCACTCGACGGTCTCGCCCGGATCGAGGTCGCGCAGCCCGTCGAAGCCGGCCAGGGGCGGCTCCTCGTCGG
>JAWVGD010000240.1:0-3154 GCA_033855515.1 Baekduia sp. | reverse complement strand
GTGATCGGCGCGACCGCCCTGATCGTCGTGCTCGTGCTCGCCCCGTCCAAGCACGCGAGCTTCAGCGACGTGTTCACCTCGACCCAGAACAACTCCGGCTTCGGCCACAGCATGTTCTGGTGGTACGTGCTCCCGCTCGGCTTCCTGCTCACGCAGTACACGATCACCGGCTTCGACGCCTCGGCCCACATCTCCGAGGAGACGCACGGCGCCGAGGACTCCGCGCCCAAGGGGGTGTGGCGCTCGGTCTTCTACTCGGCGATCATCGGCTACATCGTGCTGCTGGCGATCACCTTCGCCGCGAGCAACGAGAAGGCGGTCAGCGACGGCGGCGGCACGGTGTTCGCGGTCTTCGAGAACGCGATGGGGACCGGCTGGGTCAAGCTCGTGCTCATCATCGCCTTCCTCGGGCAGGTCTTCTGCGGCATGAGCTGCATGACCAGCGCCTCGCGGATGATGTACGCCTTCAGCCGCGACGGCGCCGTGCCGGGCTGGCGGATCTGGAGCCGCGTCAACCAGAAGCGGATCCCGTTCAACGCGGTCATCGCCGTCGCCGTGTTCGCGCTGATCCTCACCCTGCCCGCGCTGAAGGGCAACAAGGACGGCGTGACGGTGGCCTTCACCGCGGTGGTCTCGATCGGGGTGATCGGCCTCTACATCGCCTACATCATCCCCATCTGGCTGCGCTTCCGGATGGGCGACCGCTTCCCGAGCGGGCCGTGGACGCTGGGCAAGAAGTACAAGTGGATGAACCTGATCGCGGTGGCCGAGGTCGTCATCATCGTGGTCGTCTACTTCAACCTGCCGTTCAGCTCGTCGGGCATCCCGTGGGAGAGCGACTTCGAGTGGTCGCTGTTCAACTACACCCCGGTCGTGACGGGCGGCGTGTTCATCATCGTCGGGCTGTGGTGGCTGCTGCGGGCGCGCCACACGTTCACCGGACCCAAGCTCACCGTCGCCCAGCTCGACGCGGAGCTGGGTGAGGGACCGTCGTCGGGCGGCCCGTCCGGACCCGCGACCGCACCCGCCGGGGCGTAGGGCAAGTGACGGAGAGCCTCGAGGTCCTGGAGCCCGCCACCGAGCAGATCCTGGACACGATCCCCCGCGCCGGCGCCGCCGAGGTCGACGCCGCCGTCGCGAAGGCCAAGGCCGCCTACCCGGCCTGGCGCGCAGTCGCCCCCGGCGACCGCGCGCGCCTCCTCCGTCGCCTGGTCACGGCGATGGAGGAGGCCCACGAGGAGCTCGCGCTCCTGGAGGCCCGCAACGCCGGCAAGCCGATCGCCTCCGCCCGTGGCGAGGTCGCCATGGCCATCGAGACGGTCCGCTACTTCAGCGCGGCGCCCGAGCGCCCGCACGGGGAGACGATCCCCGTCGCGGGCGGGATGGCGTTCACCGTCCGGGAGCCGCTCGGCGTCGTCGGGCTCATCACGCCCTGGAACTTCCCGCTGGCGATCGCCTGCTGGAAGATGGCCCCGGCGCTGGCCGCGGGCAACTGCGTGGTCCTCAAGCCCGCGGAGCTGACGCCGCTGACGGCCCTGCGCTTCGCCGACCTGGCGCTGGAGGCCGGCCTCCCGGAGGGCGTCGTCAACGTCGTCGCCGGGCCGGGCCGCGAGTGCGGCCGGCGCCTGGTGGAGCATCCCGACGTGGCGAAGATCGCGTTCACCGGCTCGACGGCCGTGGGCGCGTCGATCGCCGCCGGCGCCGCGCCGCTGATCAAGCGGGTCACGCTGGAGCTCGGCGGCAAGTCGGCGAACATCGTCTTCGCCGACGCCGACGTCGAGGGCGCCGCGCTCGCCGCGCCGGGCGCCGTCTTCGACAACGCGGGCCAGGACTGCTGCGCGCGGTCGCGCATCCTCGTGCAGCGCGGCGCGGTCGACGCGTTCCTCGAGCACCTCGAGGGCGCGGTCAAGGCCATCAAGGTGGGCGACCCGCTGGACGAGTCGACCGTCATGGGCCCGCTGATCTCCGCCGCCCAGCGCGAGACGGTCGCGTCCTTCGTCGACGGCGACGCCGAGGTCGCCTTCCGCGGGCAGACCCCCGACGGTCCCGGCTTCTGGTATCCGCCGACCGTCCTGTGCCCCGTGCCCAGCGATCACCGTGCGGTCGTCGACGAGATCTTCGGCCCGGTCGCGGTCGTCATCCCGTTCGACGACGAGGCCGAGGCCATCCGCCTCGCCAACGACACGATCTACGGACTGTCGGGCTCGGTCTGGACCCGCGACGGCGCCAAGGCGCTGCGCGTGGCCCGGGCGCTGGAGGCCGGCAACTTGTCCATCAACTCCAACAGCTCGGTGCGCGTCACGACGCCGTTCGGTGGGTTCAAGCAGTCCGGCTACGGCCGCGAGCTGGGGCCGCACGCCACCGACGCCTACACCGAGGTCAAGACCATCTACTACGCAACGACCGAAGGGAATTGAGTGCCGGGTCGCCTTGAAGGCAAGATCGCCGTCGTCACCGGAGCCGCAGGAGGCATCGGCTCCGCATCCGTGGAGGCCTTCCAGCGCGAGGGGGCGAAGGTGGTCGGCGTCGACCTCCTCGACGGCGCCCCCGGCGACCTCGCGTTCGCCGTCGACGTGACCGAGGAGTTCGCCGTCGAGCAGATGTACGCGCAGGTGGCCGAGCAGTTCGGCCGCATCGACATCCTGTTCAACAACGCCGGCATCTCTCCCGACGACGACAAGTCGGTGCTGGAGACGACGTTCGAGGCCTGGCAGCGCGTGCAGGACGTCAACCTCAAGTCGGTGTTCCTGTGCTGCAAGCACGGCATCCCGCACCTGTTGAAAAACGACCCGCCCACCCGCGGGTCGGTCATCAACACCGCGTCGTTCGTGGCGGTCATGGGCGCCGCCACCTCGCAGATCGCCTACACCGCCTCCAAGGGCGGCGTGCTGGCCATGTCGCGCGAGCTGGGCGTCGAGTTCGCCCGCCAGGGCGTGCGCGTCAATGCGCTCTGCCCCGGCCCGGTGAACACGCCGCTGCTGCAGGAGCTGTTCGCCAAGGACCCCGAGCGGGCCGCCCGCCGCCTGGTCCACGTGCCGATGGGCCGCTTCGGCACCGCCGAGGAGATCGCCAACGGCGTCCTCTTCCTGGCCTCCGACGAGTCCTCGTTCATGACCGCCTCCACGTTCCTGATGGACGGCGGGATCTCCGGCGC
>JAWVGD010000239.1:0-8895 GCA_033855515.1 Baekduia sp. | reverse complement strand
GCCGCCTCGGCGTCGGTCCCGCCGTAGCGCCGGCCCGTCGTCATCGCCTCGTGCGCGGTCCGCTTGGAGAGCCTGGCGGCCACCAGCGCGTTCATCCCGGGCGTGAACGGGATCCGGATGTCGACCTCGGGCAGGCAGAAGAACCCGCGGTCGGCGCGCATCACCCGGAAGTCGTGCGCGACCGCCAGCATCGCGCCGGCGGCGAAGCAGTGCCCGCCGATGGCCGCCACGGTCGGGACCGGCAGCGAGAGCATCTTCGCCAAGAGCGCATGCACCCGTGGCACGAACGCGCCGACCTCCTGGGGGCGGGCCCCCATCCACTCCAGGTCGAGGCCGTTGGACCAGATCTTGCCGCCGGCGGTCGTGACGAGCGCGCGCGGCGCGGGGGCGGCGGCGACCTCGTCCAGCATCGCCTCGACCGCGCCGACCCAGTCGGGGTTGAAGCGGTTCTCGTCGTCGCCGAGGTGCAGGAGGAAGACGTCTCCGTCGCGATCCAGGGAAGGCATGGCGCGGCAGCCTACGACGCCGCGGGCCGCGCCGCCCCGGCCGGCCGGCCGCCGAGGCGCAGCCACGCGGCCGACAACGGCGCCAGCGCCACCGTCACGTGCCCGTGGCGCACGGGCAGCCGGTGGACCGTCCGGTGGCCGCGCCAGACCGGCGCACCGTGCGCCCACGCGAGCTGCTGGCCGTCGAGGGTGACCGCGTAACCGCCGGCTCCGCGCAGGCGCCCGGCCGTCGCCCGGCCGCCGGCGGTGCGCAGGGTGACGCGGCGCCCGTGCGTCATGTCGCGGTTGACCACCACGATCCCGACGTCCCCGCCGGGTCGCCGTGCGGCCCAGGCTCCCACGCCGGGCGGCAGGGCGCCGCGCAGGTGCATCGGCCGTGTGCCCGCGGGCCACAGGCGGTCGGCGAGCACCATCGCGGTCATCAGCGGGTGGAACGCGACCGTCCCGTCGGGTTGCGGCACGAACGGGTCGTAGTTGCCGTTGGACATGTGGAACTGGACGCGGTCGAAGCCCGTCACGGCGGCGCTGCCGAGCACCGACAGCGCCCACAGCGCCGAGGCCGGATGGTCGGAGACGCCGCTGATCCCGCGACAGGCCACCGAGTTGACCTCGCTGAGCTGCGCGGTGATCCCGGCGCCCCGCGCCGCCGCGGCGATGCCGCCGAGCTGCGCGACGAGGTCGGTGGACGCTCCCGGCGCCAGCAGCCCGGCGACGGACGGGAAGCCCGGAGCGCCCGGCGTCGCGCGGCAGCCGTTGAGGCCGTAGAGATGGGCGTCGAGGATCGACGGGTGGGCGTCGGTGAGGAAGCGGACGGTCTCGGGGCGCCAGCGCCAGGTGGCGGCGTCCGGCCCGGCCAGCGGCGGCAGGTGACCGCCGAAGCGGGCGAGCAGCGCATCGATCGTCTGGCCGTAGAGCTGCAGGTACCCGTCATAGGCTCCGGGACTGGGCAGGCGCCCGCCGTACAGGTTCGGCTCGTTGCCGACGGCGATGGCCAGTTGCCGGGCCGGCACCACGGACTCCACGGCGCTCAGCAGGTCACCGGTCGCCTGGGCATCGCGGCCGAGGAGGTTGAGGCCCACCAGCAGCGGCGAGCCGGTCGCCGCCAGGCACCGCAGCCCGTGGAAGTACGGCCCGGCGGCGACCTCCTGCTGGCCGCTGGGCAGCGGTGCGTGCGGCCACAGGCGGTCCTGGCTGTTGCCGCCCACGCGGATCTCCGGGCGGCCGAGCAGCCGCAGGACGTCACGCGCCGGCGAGCGGCAGCCGCCCGGCGCGAACCAGGTGCCCAGCGTGTCGGTCTCAACTGAGATCCCGGCGAAGCCGTTGGGCAGCGGGGCGCGGAGCGGGCCGTCGACGCGGACGGCCGCGGGAGCGACCGTGGGAGCGGCGAGCGCCAGGGCCGCCAGCGCGAGCGACGCCGGCCCCGCGGCGAGCCTGGATGTCGCGGCGAGCATCGCCGACGCGGATACCCACGACGGGCGCGCGCACACACCCGCGTCAGGCGCCAGGACCACGCGCGGACGCAAAAGACAGCGCTTGCGCATCCTTTGCGTCCGCGCTAGTATTTGCGCCGATGCAAAGGACTGCCGTCTCGCCCGGGGAGCTCGCGGACGAGCTCCTGTCGTTCCTGATGACCACCATGAGGAGCGCCCAGGGCGAGGTCTTCAAGCTCGTCGAAGAGCACGACCTGACGATGACCCAGCTCAAGCTGCTGTTCGTCCTCGAGGGTACGCCCCACGAGCCGACGCCGTCGGAGCTGGCGCGGATGATCGGGCTGTCGGCCGCGGCCGCCGGCCGCGCCGTCGACGCGCTCGTGCGCCGCGGCATCGTGTCGCGGCGCGACGACGACCAGGACCGGCGCGTCAAGCGCCTGGCGCTCACGGCCGACGGCCGCACGATGGTCGGCCGCATCTCCGCCGCCCGGCGCCAGGGGCTGATCGCGCTGGTCGAGCCGCTCACCACCGACCAGCGCGACGCGCTCAGCGCCGCGCTCGAACCCCTCCTCCCCTCCGATCCCCTCGACCAGACGGCCGCCGCGTGCGCCGTCAAGGACCCCACATGACCCCGGACTCCCCGCCGCAACCCGCCAAGGAGAAGGTCTTCGACCGCGCCTTGATCGGCGTGTCGATCGTCGTCGTCATCGGCACGTTCATGTCGATCCTCGACACGACGATCGTCAACGTCGCGATCAACACGCTCTCGCGCGACTTCAACACCTCGCTGGCGACCATCCAATGGGTGTCGACCGGCTACATGCTGGCCTTGGCCACGGTGATCCCGCTCACCGGCTGGGCCGCCGACCGCTTCGGCACGAAGCGCTTGTACATGATCTCGATCGGGCTGTTCCTGGCGGGCTCCGCGCTGTCGGGCATGGCGTGGTCGGCGGAGTCGCTGATCGGCTTCCGCGTGCTGCAGGGCCTCGGCGGCGGCATGATCATGCCGGCGGGCATGACGATCCTCTCGCGCGCGGCGGGCCCGCAGCGCATGGGGCGCGTGATGAGCATCGTGGGCGTGCCGATGCTGATGGGCCCGGTCATCGGGCCGATCCTCGGCGGATGGCTCGTCGACGACGTCTCGTGGCGCTGGATCTTCTACGTCAACATCCCGATCGGCGCGGTCGCGCTCATCGCGGCGCGGCGCCTGCTGGCCACCGACGAGCCGGCGGCCCACGAGAAGCTCGACTGGCTCGGGCTGCTCCTGCTGTCGCCGGGCCTCGCGGCGTTCGTCTACGGGCTGGCCGAGACGTCGTCCCAAGGTGGCGTCACCTCGGCCCAGGCGCTGATCCCGATGGTCGCCGGCGTGCTCCTGATCGGGGCGTTCGTCGCCCACGCGCTGCGCAGCGCCTGGCCGCTGATCGACGTCGGCCTGTTCCGCAACCGGACGATGAGCGCGGCGTCGGCGACGACGTTCTCGTTCGCCATGGCGATGTTCGGCGCGATGTTCCTGCTGCCGCTCTACTACCAGGTGGTGCGCGGGCAGTCGGCGCTGGACGCCGGGCTGCTGCTCGCGCCGCAGGGCCTGGGCGCGGCGCTGATGATGCCCCTGGCCGGCAAGTTCACCGACGACCACGGCGCCGGCAAGGTCGTCCTCGGCGGCCTCGGCCTCCTGCTGCTCGGGATGCTCGGCTTCACCCAGGTCGGCGCGCACACGTCCTTCTGGTTCCTGGGCGGCTCGCAGTTCCTGATGGGGTTGGGCATGGGCGCCTCGATGATGCCCGCGATGTCGGCGGCCTACCAGACGCTGCAGCGCCAGCAGGTCGCCCGGGCGACGACGGCGCTGAACATCATCCAGCGTGTCGGCGGCTCGATCGGCACCGCCGCGCTGTCGGTGATCCTCACCCACCAGCTGAGCTCCCGCCTGCCGGCCGGCGACAAGGGCGGCCTCGCCGCCGCCCAGTCGGTCCCGGCGGGCGCCCGCGCGGCGCTGGCGCCGAAGATCGCCGAGTCCTTCGGCCACACGTTCTGGTTCGCCGCCGCGGTGATCGCGCTGGCGATCATCCCCGCCTCGCTGCTGCCCCGCTCCAAGCCGTCGGCTCCGGGCGCGCCCGCGGGCGCGCCGCAGGAGCAGGCGGTCATGATCGAGGTGTAGGCCTTGGGGAACGCCGGCCCAGGGGGCCGGGTTCCCTTGCGGGTGTCGGCCCCAGGGGGCCGAACCCGCAGCCGAGGAGAGACCGACGCCCCCCTAGGAGTCGCGCACGTCCAGGACGACCTTGCCCACCGCGGTGCGGTCGTCGATGGACGCAAGGGCGGCACCCGCGTGCTCGAGCGGGAAGCGCCCGCCGACGATCGGGGCGACGAACCCGGCCTCGATCAGGTCGTTGACCGCCGCGCCGATCCGGCGGTTGACGTCGGGCCGGCCCATGACGTAGGCGCCCCAGCCCGCGCCGACGACCGCGGCGTTGTTCAGCAGCAGGCGGTTGACCTTGACCTCGGGGATCGACCCGCCGGTGAAGCCGACGACCACGACGCGGCCGTCCTCGCGCAGGGACCGCAGCGAGTCGGTGAAGCGATCGCCGCCGACCGGATCCAGGACGACGTCGACGCCACCGCCCGAGAGCGCCTTGACCTCGTCCTTCCATGCGGCGTCGGAGCGCACGACGTCGTCGGCGCCGGCCTCGCGCGCGACCTGCTCCTTCTCGTCGCTGGACACGACGCCGATCGTCTTGGCGCCCAGGCCCTTGGCGATCTGCAGCGCCGCGGTCCCGACGCCGCCCGCCGCGCCATGGACGAGGACCGTCTCGCCCTCCGCCAGGCGACCGCGCAGCTTCAACGCGAAGTAGGCCGTGTGGTAGTTGAGGATCAACGCCGCACCCTGGGCGAAGTCCAGCGCGTCGGGGAGCGCGAAGGTCAGGTACTCCGGCGCGACGGCCACCTCGGCGAAGCCGCCGAGCATGCAGAAGGCGGCGACGCGGTCGCCGGCCTTGACGCTCGCGCCCTCCGGCGCGCTGCGCACGATCCCGCCGACCTCGCTGCCCGGGATGAACGGCAGCGGCGGCTTGATCTGGTACTCGCCGCGCGTCTGCAGGACCTCGGGGAACGAGACCCCGGCCGCGTGGACGTCGACGAGCACGCCCTCGCCCGGCGTCATCGGATGCTCGGCGCCGGGCTCGGGGACGTCGACGATCTGCAGGGCGGAGTCGGGGCCGGTCAGCTCGGTGATCTGAAGCGCGCGCATAGGTGCGAGACCGTACTGGCCAGGGCACCGGGAGCGCGCGACATCGCCGGCCGGTCGGCTCAGCCGTCGTCCTGCGAGAAGGCCCAGCGCGCCTCGTCGGCGTCCAGCCCGGCCGAGAGGCAGGCCAGCAGCTTCATGCGGATCGCCTGCGGCGAGAGGAAGCCGGCCGGGATGATGCGGGTGCCGCGCAGGTCGCGCTCGGACCCGGCGTAGCCGTAGGTCGCGTTGAGGACGACCCCGCGCTCGGGACGGCAGTACGCGACGACGGGAATCTCCTGCGCGGCCGTGGCGTAGATGTCGAGCACCTCGGGCGCCAGGTGGCCGGCGCCGAGCGTGCCGACGACGATGCCGTCGGGGTCGGTGGAGAGCGCCGCGCGAGCGAGCGAGCCGTCGTCGCCGGCGGTGGAGGGCACGATCAGGACGCGCTTGTCGAGCTGTGGCGGGTCCAGCGGCGGGTTGCGCGGGATGCGTGACCAGATCGTCGGGTGACCCTCGGTGACGCGCCCCAGCGGGCCGGTCTGCGGCGACGAGAAGGCGACCAGCGACGTCGTGTCGGTCTTGCGGGCGCAGCGTGCGTGGTGGATCTCGCCGCCGAAGACCACCAGGACGCCCATGCCGGCCGCCTGCGCGCTGGCCGCGACGCTGACGGCGTCGACGAGGTTGGCGGGGCCGTCGGCGCCCGCGGCGCTCGCCGGGCGGATCGCGCCGGTGAAGACGATCGGCGCGTCGGCGTCGTGCAGGACGTCGCAGAGCATCGCGGTCTCCTCGAGCACGTCGGTGCCGTGGGTCACCACGACGCCGATGCCGCGACGCGCGGCGTCGCGGGCGGCGCGGCAGACCTGCAGCTGGTCGGCGAGCGTGAGGTGCGCGCTGGGCTTGTTGAGGACCGTGATGGCCTCGAGATCCGGGTAGGCCTGCAGGCCGGGGACGCTGGCGACGAGGTCGTCGGCGTCGAGCTCGGGCTGCGCGCCGCCCACGCCGACCATGGCGATCGTCCCTCCGGCGGTGAGGATCCTGACCCGGCGGACGGGCGCAGTGCTGCGGTCGGTGGCGATCAGCATCTGCGTCCGAGGGTACAGCCGACCGGGGTGCGGGACCGGCGCTCCCCTCCGCGACGCTAGGGCAGCGCGCTGGAGGCGACGGCGTAGGCGAGGCCGTCGCGATCGCCGGCCTGCGCGAACACGATGCCGACCACGCGGGCGCCGTCGTCGAGCACGGGCGCCCCCGAGTCGCCCTCGCGGACCGGCGCCGTCAGCTCCAGCGCGGGCCGTACCTGCGGCCGGGGGTCGGCGGCCGTGCGTACGCGCGCGGTGATCACGCGGCGGACCCGGCCCTGGAGCGTGCGCACGCGGCCGTCGCGCAGGACGCGCACGCTGATCGCGTCCCCCGCGCCGGCCGACGCGCGGTGCAGCGGCGGCGCCCGCAGGCCTGCGACGGCCAGCACCGCGAGATCGGCGCGCGCGTCGGAGCGCAGGACCGTGCCACGGTGGACGCCGCCGCCGGGCGCGGAGACGGCGACGGCACGCTCGGTGCCCAGCACGTGGTGCACAGTGATCACGCGGCCGTCGCCTGCGGCGAAGCCGGTGGCGACCTCGGCCGCCGGCCCCTGACCGGCCGCGACGCGCAGGATCCCCGGCGGGACGAGCGCCGGCTGTCCGCCGCACCCCGCCGCGACCGCCGCGCCGGCCACCGCGGCCGCCAGCACCGGGCCGAGGCGCGCCCCCCGGGTCACCCGGGCGGCACGGCCGTCGTCGAGCGCACCACGATGCGGGGCTCGTGCAGCCGCGTCGCGCGCCCGTCGCGGCCCGCGCCGCGCTCGAGCAGGAGTTGCAGCGCCTCGCGGCCCATCTCGTGGCGCGGCTGGTTGACGGTGGTCAACCTGATGTGGTTGAGCGCGGCGACGAACGTGTTGTCGTAGCCGACGACCGACACGTCGTCGGGGACCTTCACGCCGTCCTGCTCCAGGCGGTCCATCAGGCCCACCGCCACCAGGTCGTTGGCGGCGAACACGGCCGAGGGCAGCGAGCCGTCCCGCAGCAGCCGCTCGGCGCCGCGGACGCCCGCGTCCTCGGTGAAGTCCCCGGGCAGGACCCGTGCGTGCGCGGCCAGGCCCGCGCGCCCCATCGCCCGCAGGTAGCCGGCGCGCCGCGGCGCCGCGCCTGCCCCCTGGCCGCCGTCGACGTGCACGATGCGCTCGTGGCCGAGGCCGACGAGGTGCTCCACCGCCAGGTCGGCGCCGAGCGCCTCGTCGGTCATCACGCAATCGACCTCGCCGCCCCGCAGCTGCCGGCCGATCACGACGCACGGCAGCTGGCCCACGGCGGCCGCGATCTGCTTGCCCGCCATGCGCGGCGACACGAGGATCAGCCCGTCGGTGCGGTACTCGAGCAAGGCCTCCAACATCGCCTGCTCGCGCCGGCGCCGGCGGCCGCCGGTGATGATCAGCAGCCGGTAGCCGATGTCGGACGCATGCTCCTCGATCCCGTTGGCGATCTCGGCGAAGAACGGGTTGTGCAAGTCGTTGAGCAACACCCCCACCGTGTGCGTCCGGTGGCTGGCGAGGCTCCGCGCGATCGCGTTGGGGCGGTACCCGAGCCGCGCCGCGGTCTCCAGCACCAGCGCGCGGCGCGCCGAACTGACCTTCTCGCTGCGGCGCATGACGAGCGACACGAGCGCGCGCGAGACCCCGGCTTCGCGCGCGACGTCGTCCATGGTCACGTAGGCCGAGCGGCGGCCTCGCGGGAGCGCGGCGCCGGCCTGCATGTCCTCCTCCGCCATGGGCCCAATATGTCATTGGAGCGCTCCAAAAGAAAGGCTTGCGTTGGAGCGCTCCAACGGTTACGGTCGGCGATTGGAGCGCTCCAACGGGTGGAGCGTGCAGGCGAGGATGACGGAGAGAGCGTGACGCGACGTGTCGACACGCCGGCCTTGGGTGGCCGGCTGGTGGGCGCCCCGATCTCATGGGGCGTCTGCGAGGTCCCGGGCTGGGGGTTGCAGCTGGGGCCAGAGCGGGTGCTCGGCGAGATGGCCGAGATGGGCCTCAAGGCGACCGAGCTCGGTCCGCTGGGCTGGTTGCCGCTCGACGGCGCGCAGGTGCGCGCCGAGCTCGACCGCCACGGTCTGCGGCTCATCGGCGGCTTCGTCCCGCTCGTGCTCCACGAGGAGGACCTCGCCCCCGCGCTCGCGCATGCGGAGACCGTCGCGACGCAGCTCGCCGACGCCGGTGCCGAGCTGCTCGTCGCCGCCGTCGTGACCGACCTCGACTGGTCGGCGCCCGTCGCGCTCGACGAGGCCGGCTGGACGCGCCTGGGCGCGCACCTGCGCCAGGTCGCCGACCTCGCCGCCCAGCGCGGCCTGCAGCTCGTCCTTCACCCCCACGTCGGCACGCTGGTGGAGAGCGCTGAGGACATCGCGCAGGCGCTCGCGCACACCGACGTGCCGTGGTGCTTGGACACCGGCCACCTGCTGATCGGCGGCGTGGACCCGGTGCAGTTCCTCCGCGATCACGCCGACCGGATCGGCCACGTCCACCTCAAGGACGTCGACGCCGCGCTGGCGGCGGAGGTGCGCCGCGGCGAGAAGAGCTTGGTGCAGGCCACGCAGGACGGCCTGTTCCGTCCCTTGGGAGAGGGGGACGCACGGATCGAGGAGGTTGTCGCACTCCTCGACGCAGCCGGGTACGAGCGCTGGCTCGTGCTCGAACAGGACCTCGCGATCA
>JAWVGD010000238.1:0-3413 GCA_033855515.1 Baekduia sp. | reverse complement strand
CGGCAACTCACAGCCGGGCGCGCAGGCCGCGCCCCACGCGCCGGTCCCGCGCTGGGGCTGGGGCGTCGCCCCGCCCTACCAGGGCTAGTCGAGGAGCGTGGGTCTCTACTCGGCCGCGGGTTCGGCCCCCTGGGGCCGACACCCGCAGGGGAACCCGGCCCCCTGGGCCGGCGTTCCCCTAGCTCTCGAGCTTGAAGCCGACCTTCATCGTGACCTGGAAATGGGCGATCTCGTCGCCCTCGACGTGGCCGCGGATCCCGGTGACCTCGATCCAGTCGACGTTGCGCAGGGTCGTCGCCGCGCGGGTCACGCCGGAGCGCATCGCCTCGGTGACGCCGTCGGGCGACGTCCCCGCCAGCTCGACGATCTTGTAGGTGTCGTTCTCGGCCATCCGGCTGCTCCGTTTCGATCGGGGGTCGCCGACGTTCGTGCCCGCCCGCGACGCGGGCTACACGGACGATGGCGCTCAGGCGGAGGCGAGCGCGCGGCGGTAGCGGACCATCCAGCGCCGCGGGAAGTCCGCGTGCGTCTGGCTCCGCAGGCGCGCGACGCGCTCGTGGTGGTACGGGCTGCTCAGCGACTCGTTGTGGCCGATGACGTTCTTGGTGGCGATGCCGTAGCGGCCCTGCAGCCACCGGGTGAGCCGCAGCGAGGCGCGCAGCATCCGCACGTTGCCGAACACGTCGCCCTCCGCCGTCCCGACGTGCTCGATGCCGATCGCCGTCCAGTTGAGCCCGACCGTGTGCCGGCACATCCACTTCAGCGAGACGAGCTGATGGATCGTGCCCTGCTGGTCGACCACGAAGTGCGAGCACGTCCCCGGGCGCTCGTGCAGCTCGCTGTCGGGCGCGTCGGACGCGAACGTGTTGAACGTCGCGCTGAAGGACGAGTTGGCCGTCAGGTGCTCGACGATGACCTTCGGCGCGACCAGACGCGCCCGGTGCAGGCCGTAGTGGCGGACCGCGTAGGCACGCATCTCGCTCACCCGCGAGGACGGGTACGGAATCGGGCTCTGGACGATCGCGGGGCGCGGTGGGGCGTCGACGGGCACTCAGCCCAGAAGGTACCGCCACGACAGCGCGACCTCGTCGACGGGCTCGATGCCGATCCGCTCCCCGTCGACGCGGACCTCGCGGCCGTCGGGGGTCACGTCGACCTCGGCGCGGACGTCGTTGCGCACCATGTCGGCGGCGCCGATGTCGCGACAGCCCGCGACGATCGAGCGCGTCCGCGTGGTCGGCAGCTCCGTGTCGGCGGCGGCCGCCGCCGTGAACGCCAGCGACAGCCGGCCGGGCGCCCCGCCGCGCGCGCCGATCTGGGGACCGACGACGACGGGCTCGCAGAGCATGGTGGTGGCGTTGGCGTCACCGCTGGCGCCCCAGACCGACATCCCCATCTTGACCACGAGCTCGGGCCGCACGCCGAAGTGCTCGGGCCGCCAGAAGACGCAGTCGGCGATCCGGCCGGGCGTCAGCGCACCGACGTCATGCGCCAGGCCGTGCGTGATCGCGGGATTGATCGTGACCTTGGCGAGGTGGCGCAGCACGCGCTCGTTGTCGGCGCCGGCCGGATCGGTGGCGTACCCGGCGCTCCCTCGCGCGCGCTTCATCACGTCGGCGTTCTGGAACGCACGCCGCAGGACCTCGCCCGCGCGTCCCATCCCCTGGCTGTCGGAGGACAGCATGTGGACGATCCCGAGGTCGTGCAGGACGCCCTCGGCCGCCATCGTGCCTGGGCGCACCCGCGCCTCGGCGGCCGTGCGGTCGCCGGCGACGCGACCCGGGGCCAGGACGTGGACGGCGGCCACCATCGCCAGGTGCTCGGCGGCGGTGTCGACGCCGAAGGGGACCGTCGGCGCGGTCGAGGACGTGAGGATGCGCTCGCGCCCGGCGAGGCGCAGGAGGTCGGGCGCGTGGCCGCCGCCGGCGCCCTCGATGTGGAACGCGTGGACGCTGCGCCCCGCGAACGCCTCGAGCGTCCCCTCCACCGAGAGCACCTCGTTGAGCCCGTCGGTGTGGATCGCGAGCTGGACGTCGTGGCGGTCGCAGACGTCCAGCGCGGTGCGGATCTGCATCGGCCCGGCGCTGACGTCCTCGTGGATCTTCAGCCCGGCGCCGCCGGCGCGCAGGCCGTCCTCGACGGGCCTCGGCCGCGACGACGAGCCGCGGACGAGGAGCGCCGCGTTGATGGGGGCGTCCTCGAGCGCGGCCCAGGCGGTCGCCAGCCCGGCCTCCGGGTTGGTCCCGAGGTTCCAGACCGGCCCGTAGTCCTGGCTGACCATCGTCGTCACGCCGCCGGCCAGCAGCGCACCGGTCACCTGCGGCGAGAGCCAGTGCACGTGCGTGTCGATCGCGCCCGGCGTGACGATCATGCCGGTGGCGTCCAGGACCGAGGTGGTGACGTCGACGACGACCTCGATGCCGTCCATCGTGTCGGGGTTGCCGGCGCGCCCGATGCTCACGACGCGGCCGCCGGCGACGCCGATCGAGGCGTAGCGGACGCCGAGGATCGGGTCCAGCAGCAGCCCGCCGACGATCGCGACCTCCACCCCGCCGCGCTCGGCGCGCACGCCCAGGCCGTCGCGCATCGTGTTGCCGAAGCCGGGGACGAGCTGGTCGGGCCCGTGGACGTCGTCGCGCTCGGCGACGACTTCGAGGGTCGTGTCACCGAGGCGGACCGCTGCCCGCATGGCGTGGTCAGACACCGCGGTAGCCCTTCGCCCGCGCCACGGTCAGCGCGGTCTCCTTGGCGCCCGGGGCGTCGAGGGGACCGTCGACCAGCTCGCCGTGGCCGCGGACGACGCGCGCGCCCGCAATCGGCGTCAGCGCGACCCAGCGCGGCTCGCCGGGAGCGAAGAAGACCTTCGTCCGCGCCGGGACCGCGAGGCGCATGCCCCATGCCGCGGCGCGGTTGAAGCGCAGCGCCCGGTTGGTCTCGAAGAAGTGCAGGTGGCTCGTGACGCCGACCGCGACGGCGCCCTCGTTGACGACCTCCAGGCGCACGGCGGCGTCGGTCAGCCACGGGACGTCGGGCTCGCCGTCCGGTGCGGCCCCGCCCGGCGCGCCGGCCGGCCCGAGCGGATCGTCGACGACGACGAGGTGGCGGCCGTCGCGGAAGACGGCTTCGACCTCGATGCGTGGCACCAGCGCGCGCACGCCGTCCAGGACGTCGTCCTCGCCCAGCACGTCGTGGGCGCCGGCGACGACCTCGGCGTAGCGCAGGCCGTCGCGGGCGGCCTCGCAGATCGCGTCGGCGACGATCGCCGTGGCCTCGGCCTGGTTGAGCTTCAGCCCGCGGCCGCGGCGGGCGCGCGCCAGCTCGGCGGCCAGGAAGAGCAGCAGGCGGTCCTGCTCCTGGGGCAGCAGCCTCATGGCTCGTGAGCCTAGTCGCGGCGCGGGCGCCGTGGCGGAGCA
>JAWVGD010000237.1:0-3438 GCA_033855515.1 Baekduia sp. | reverse complement strand
GACGGCAGAGCTCCCGGCGAATCCGTCGATGGCCGCGGCAAACTGCTCGGGCGACGCCGTGGCCAAGAGGTCCACGGGGTTCCCGAGCGCGGCCTCCGCCGGAACCACGCCACGCAGCGCATCGGTGACGTCAGCCGGCGTCTCCGGAACCTCGAGTCCCGCGGCCTCGCACGCGTCGGCGCACAGAATCCCGAGTCCGCCGCCGTTCGTCACGATCCCGACCCGGCTGCCGGTCGGAGGTGGTTGGCGGGCGAGCATCGACGCGACGTCGAACAGCTCGCCGAGCGTGTCCGTGCGGACCACGCCGGCCTGATGAAAGAGCGCGTCCACCACCGAATCGGAAGCGGCAAGGAGCGCACCGGTGTGGGATCCGGCGCCGCGTGCCCCCGCCCGCGTGCGCCCGCCCTTGACGGCGATGACCGGCTTGCGGGCGGCGACACGGCGGGCGACGCGCGAGAACTTCCGGGGATTGCCGAAGGACTCGAGGTACAGCAGCACGATGTCGGTGCGGTCGTCCTGCTCCCAGTAGGACAGGAAGTCGTTGCCGGACAGGTCGGCCTTGTCGCCGACCGACGCAAACGACGAGATCCCGATGCCGAGCCCGGCGGCGGCCTCGATGACGGCGATGCCGAGCGCGCCGCTCTGCGAGAGGAAGCCGACTCGGCCGGCCGGCGGCTGTGCCGGCGCGAACGTCGCGTTCAGCCGGACGGCCGGATCGGTGTTGAGCACCCCAAGGCAGTTCGGCCCGACGAGACGCATGCCGCCGGCGCGGCAGATCTCCAGCAGCTCGCGCTGGCGGACCTCGCCGGCCGTCCCGGTTTCGCCGAAACCGGCGGAGATCACGACGACGGCGCGGACGCCCTTGGCCACGCAGTCACGCGCGGCGCCGACGACGGCCGCCGCCGGGGTCGCGATCACCGCCAGGTCGACGGGCTCGGCGATGTCGGTGATCCGTCGATGGGCCGTCACGCCGTGCACGCCGGCGGCGCGCGGATGGACGGCGTGGACCGTGCCGGTGAACCCCGCGGCGAGCACGTTGGCGAGCACGGCGCCGCCGACCGATCCCGCCCGCTCCGAAGCGCCGATCACCGCGATGCCGCGCGGCCGCAGGACCGCCTCGACCGCGGCCGCCGCAGCCGCGGCGTCCCGCTCGTCGTAGCGGGCCTGCGCGCCGGCCGACATCTCGGTCGGCATCGAGACGAGCAACACGCCCGGCTCCGCACGCACGTGCGCGTCGAGCCCGCTCTCGCGGAACACGTCGACCATCCGGTGGTTGCCGGGGAGCACGTCGGCGACGAAGCGGTCGATGCCGTTGGCCGTTGCCGCCTCGGCGAGGTGGGCGAGCATCGTCGTCGCGATGCCTTGGCCGTGCAGCTCGTCGCCGACCGCGAACGCGACCTCGGCCGGTCCCGGCCCGGTGCGGATGTACATCCCGTGAGCGAGCACCGACCCGTCGTCCCCGGAGACGGCGACGATGCCGTAGCGATCGCGGTAGTCGACGTCGGCGGCGTCGCGTGCCGCAGCGTGCAGGTCGCTCCCGGCGGAGAAGAACCGGAAGACCCGCGCCTCCGGCGACAGGCCGTCGAGGAAGCGACCGAGCCCCACCGCGTCGTCGGGACGCACGGGCCGGATGCGCAAGCTCCGGCCGTCACGGAGCACGACGTCGACGACGCGCTCAGACGGGTAGCCGTCGATGGGCGGCACTGTGGTGGGCAAGATCATGCGGGCAGCTCCTCGGGACGTGCAGGCAGGCCGGCGGCCGCGCCGCAAGGACCCTCCTTCGGCGAGCCCGCGGTAAGCGGACACCAGCGACCGTACGCCGCAGCGGGAGCGACGCCATCGGGACTGACCCGCGCGATGACTGCGGACTTCTCCGGATGCCGTCGCCGGGGCCCGCCGACGACCATGCGCCATGTCGGCGCACGCGACCGCTCCCGTATTCACCGTCCAGGCGGAGTCGCGCGCCGACACGCTCGGCCGGATGCTGCTCGGACGTGAGCTGCTGGTCATGGTCCTCATCCCGCGGCGACCGGCGCCGCCGCCTTCGCACGCCGGGCAAGAAGGAGCAGCTGCGAACGGAAGCCGTCGGCCAGCTCCTGCGGCTCCGCAACGAGACCGGCGTCGACCAGCAGTCCCACGGTGACCTTGCCGGCGTAGCTGAACACGCTGACGCTCATGCCCACGCTGCCCGAGCACGGCGCCCACACGAGGACGCCGCGCACAGGCGCTCCGGCCAGGGTCACCGTGCCGCGCGGGCCCGGCACATTCGTGAGGACCATCGTCGCTTTCGCGCTGAAGAAGTCGATGACCTTCTCCTCGACGATCGCGGGCGCTCGCCCGAGCGCTCCGAGGACCCCATAGACCAGCGGACCCTCGTGGGAGTGCTTGATGGCCTCCATGGCATCGTGCACCACGCGCAGGCGCTCGAGCGGGTCCTCGATGCCCGTCGGCAACGGCAGCGAGATCAGCCCGAACTTGTTGCCGAGGTCGCGCTCGAGGGGCTGACCGAGAGGCCGGAGGTTGAACGGCACCATCGCGTGGACCTCGCCGACCACGTCGTGGTGCTCGCGCAGATCGCGGCCCACGGCGCCCGCCACGGCGGCGACGAGGACGTCGTTGACCGTCGTCCCCGTATCGCGCCCGATCGCCTTGACCCTCGACAGCTGCACCGGCGCCGACCAGACGACCCGGTGCGCGATGCGCTGCCGGCCCTTCAGCGAGGACGTGGGGTCGAACGTCGGGGCCATCAGCTTGGCGAGCGTCCGGGCGTCCTGACTGGCGGTGCGGGCCAGAGCCACGGCCCGGGCCCGCGGGTGGAGCACCGTCTCGAAGCCCTCGTGCAACGCGGCGCCGACGAGGTGCTCTGAGGTCGCCAGCCTGCCGCGGTGCGGCGCGTCGTCGGCGCGAAAGCCGCCCGAGGCGCCGTCGGCACGATCGGCACCGTCGGTCAGCGACATCATCACCCGCGCCAAGGCGATCCCGTCGGCGATGCAGTGGTGCATGCGCATCAACAGCGCCGATCCCGGGCCGTAGCCCTCCAGCATGTAGATGTCCCACAACGGCCGGCTGCGGCCGAGCGGCTGCGCGACGAGATCGCTGACGACCTCCTGAAGCGCGGCCCGGTCGCCCGGCGCCGGGAGCGCGCGGCGATGCAGATGCAGGCCGATGTCGAAGTTCTCATCGTCCTTCCAGAACGGCCGGCTCAGCGGCCCACCCTCGTGGACGCGCTGGCTGAAGCGCGGAAAGCGCTCGACGATGCGCTCGCGGAACACGTCGCGCGCGCGGTCCCAGTCCAGCGGCTCGTCGAACCACAGGACCGCGTTGATCACCATCAGGTTGACCGGGCGGTCCATGCCGAGCCACGCGGCATCGGCCGCCGCCATCGTGTGCCGATCGGTCATGCGGTGCTGCTTTGCCAGGGTGAGCGCCGAAGCGCAG
>JAWVGD010000236.1:0-6454 GCA_033855515.1 Baekduia sp. | reverse complement strand
GAGCGGCCCTCGGCGAGCCAGCGCTTGCCAGCCTCGAGATCGCTGACGGGGAACGCGCGCGCCTGGCCGGGGAGGAGGAACGAGAGCCCGCGCCGAGCCGGTCGGACCCACTCGACGCTGCGCTCCCAGTCGTCGTCCTCGACCTCGCCGACCGCCTCGAAGCCGATCGTGCCCGCGGGCATCTCGTTCAGTGGTTTCAACATGATGAGGCGATCATCCGGCGCGCCACGGCCCGGCGGCAAGGGGGTGCGCACGTAGGCTCGCGGTGGTATGAGCCCCCGAGGGCAGTGCAATGGCGTACGCACCACACCTGACCAGGGTGGAGGCCTGCGTCGAGACACGCGCGGGCGTCATTGCCGTCGAGGCGGCCGTGGGGGAGGGTCGAGGCATCGATGTTCAGGCGCCTCTTCCATCGTGGCCCGGCGCCGGGCCTGCACGTCTGCCTCTGCTGTGGAGCGCCGTTCGTGTGCCCGGTCGAATGGCACGCCCTCGGCGGCGGCGAGGTCTGGATCCTGTTGCGCTGCGGGCAGTGCCAGACGTGGCGGGAAGTCACGGCGACGACGCCGATGGCCGAGCGGTTCAGCGCGGCCTTCGAGTTCGCCCAGAGCGAGATCAGGGCCGAGCTCCGACAGCTCGCACGCCAGAGGCTGAACGACGGCCGCTGACACCCGTCGTGGTAGCGCCACGCCTGGACGACCCAGTCATGCGACCACGGAGGCAGGTGCACACCCTTGAGCGGGTGTCCGCTGCGTGGCACGGTGGCCTCGCCGTGAGTGGTCTTGCAGGCCAGGACGAGGATCATTCCCGCTCGCCCGCGAGGCGCCGGCCCATGCACCGAGCGATCGAAGCCCATCTAAGGACGCGGCAGGTCGGGCGTGTCATCTATGGCGCGATCATCGGGATGGCGCTCGTGGTCTCCCTCGAGGCGCATCCACCAGGCCCGGGCGTGGTGACGGCGACGCTGCTGGCGACCGCGGTCGCGGTCGGGCTGGCCGAGCTCTACAGCGAGGTGGTCGGTGCCGAGACGCGCCAGCGCCGGCGTGTCGGACGCGCCCAGTTCGGGCAGATCCTCGACGACGTCGCCGCGGTCGCATTCGGCATCGCCTTCCCGGCGATCTTCTTCGTCCTCGCCGCCGTGGGCGTCCTGGACGGCGACACGGCGTTCACGATCGCCAAGTGGTCCGGGTTGGGGCTGATCAGCCTGTACGGGTTCCTGGCCGGCCGGCTCTCCGGACAGACGCTCTGGGTCTCGCTGCTCCAAGCGCTCGCGGTCGGCGTCATCGGCGGCATCCTGATCGCGTTCAAGGCGCTGATCCACTGAGCGGGAGGGCTCGGCAACGTCAGCGGGGCAGTTGACCGCTGACGCGGGTTCCGCGGCCTCTGACGGAGACGATGCGCAGCGTTCCGCCCTCGGCGGACACGCGGTCGGCCATGTTGTCGAGGCCGGTGGCCCGCTCGACGGTCCTGGGCTCGAAGCCGACTCCATCGTCTTGGATGGTGAAGCGGACGTAGTTGGTGTCCTCGGCGAGCCGGACCGTGACGGTGGAGCGTGGTCCGGCGTGCTTGGCGGCATTCTGGAGTGCCTCCAAGCAGCAGAAGTAGATGGCCAGCTCGATGGCCTGGCGCTGACGGCGCAGCCCGCGGTCCTCGATCGTGATCGGGATCGCCGCATGCCGCGAGACCGAGCGCAGAGCGGCGGCGATCCCGGCTTGGTCAAGCAGGTCGGGGTACACGCCGGCGGCGACGGTGCGCAGGTCATCGAGCGCCTCCTCGGCCTCCGTGCCGAGCTGCTCGATCATCGTGCGCTGCTCGGAGCCGTCGATCTTCTCGATCGCGAGCGCGAGGTGGATGCGCAGCGCGATGAGGCGCTGCTGTGCGCTGTCGTGCAGGTCGCGCTCGATGCGGTGCCGCTCGGCGTCCCCGGCTGCGACGATGCGAGCCTGGGTGTCGCGCAGCTCGCCTTCGAGGTCGCCGTTCTCGATGGCCAGCACGGTCGCCGAGGTTGCGGCCCGCACCAGTTCGGGGTCCTCGGCCAGCGTGGCGTCGACGACCATCGCGGCGACCGGGCGGCCATCGCGGTCGACCTCGACCCATGCGCGGCCCGTGCCGTCCGGCGGGGCCGTGAGCGGGCTGCCGTCGACCTGCCGGTAGCGGCGACTCGACGTGGGGTCCCAATAGGCCAGACGCAGCGCCGGGTCATCGAGCGCACGCGCGACGGCGTCGCGCCAGCGCTCCGGGGATGGCCGCGTGATCAGCTCCTCGAGCAGCCTTCCGCGGGCGACGCCGGCAAACAGGTCGGCCTGCAACAGCGCGACCAGGAACCCCAGGGGCAGCAGGATGCGCGCGCCGACCACCAGCCAGGACATCGTCTGCAGCGTGCCAGGGTCGAGCTGAAGGATCTGGCGAGAGAAGTGGTAGGTGAAGAAGACGGGCAGGAACAGCAGCGACGAGGCCGCCACGGCGATCAGCGCACGGCGGCGGGGCCGCGACGCCGCGCGCAGGCGCGTGGCGTACACGACGAGCACGGCGACCGTCAGCGCCAACCCGAGGTAGGTCTCCCACCGGCCGAGGAACTCCACCCGGCTCGGCGCCGAGCCGATCTGGAGCACGTTGTCCGGACAGGCCGGGACGCACGACGACAACGGGCCGCCGCCGGCGATCACCGGCGACCACAGCGCCCAGGGAACGAAGAACCCGAACATCACGACGGTCCACGCGACGATCAGCACGCGGTTGGCGACCGTCTCCAACCGGCCGCGGGAGAAGGCCAGGAACAGGTAGAACGTGAGGACCGTGGCGGGCGCCTCGGCCAGCACGCCGAGGTCGAACGCGAGCGGCCAGTCCGAGGACTGCCACGACACCGCCCACGCCGCTACGCCGAAGGCGATGAGCAGTGGCCCGAAGCGGCTTGCCGGGCGCCGTCGCCACCAGTACAGGCCGATGAGCATCGGCGCGACGGCGAGATAGCTGCGGTAGAGCGCGGTCGCTTGTGGGCGCTCGACGTGGTCGCTCTTGATCGCCAGCCAGACCGCCGAAGCGCCGACGGGGACGATGGCGACCGCCACGGCGATCTGCAGTGCACGCACCGTCGCACCACCCGCGAGCCGTCCAGCCACTCCTGCGCGAGGAAGGGCTGTATCGACTCCGCCGGTCACCGCGACTGCTGGTCCGTCGATTCGCCGCCCTGGGATTTGCAAGAGGACCACCCTCCAGGTCCGGCACGTTGGCACCGGACACGCTCGCAGGCGTGCACGCCCGTCCGCGAGGGTGTACGCACCACACGTTGCTCATCGCGGCATTCGGGGGCCGCCGCGCTTCGGTGTCTCTGGCGTGCGTAGAGCGCGGCGGCGTGCCCACCGCATCATCCGCTTGGGGGGATGTCGGGTGGCGAGCGCGGCTCATAGCGTGAGCGGCATGAGCACGAGCACGAGCACCGACAAGGGGTCCGGCGGGGTGGGCGGTGCGTTGTCGAGCTGGCGCGACGGCCCGGCGAAGCGGACGATCCTGGAGTTCGTCGCAGCGGTGTGCGACCCGGACGTGCAGCCGCCCGTGCCGGTCGAGGAACGCGTGGCCGTGTTCGACAACGACGGCACGCTGTGGTGCGAGAAGCCGGTGCCGATCCAGATGGACTTCATCCTGCGCCGGTTCGTGGAGATGGCCGAGGCCGACAAGGGCCTGCTCGACCGCCAGCCCTGGAAGGCCGCCTGTGAGCGAGACCATGGCTGGTTCACCACCATCATGATGGAGCACTACGCCGGCAACGACGACAACGTCAAGACGCTCGCGGGCGGCGTGCTGGCCGCCTACGCCGGCGTCAGCGTCGAGGACTTCGAGGCCCGCGCCGACGCGTTCCTGCGCGGCACGCACCACCCCACGCTCGGGCGTGGCTACCTCGAATGCGCCTACGCGCCGATGGTCGAGTTGCTGGACCTGCTGGCCGCGAACGGGTTCGCCAACTACATCGTCTCGGGCGGTGGCCGGGACTTCATGCGCCCGATCAGCCAGGAGGTGTACGGCATCCCGCGCGAACGCGTGATCGGCAGCGCGACGGCGCTCGCCTACACCAGCGACGACCGCGGCACGATCACGCACACGCCGGCGCCCGACTACCTCGACGACGGACCCGAGAAGCCGATCCGCGTCTGGAGTCGCACCGGCCGCCGACCGCTCCTGGCCGCCGGGAACTCGAACGGGGACGTCCCGATGCTCCACTTCACCCAGCACGACGACAAGCCGTTCCTCCGCCTGCTCGTGCTCCACGACGATCCGGATCGCGAGTTCGACTACACCCGCGGGGCCGAGCAGGCCCTACAACAAGCAGACGAGGACGGCTGGACGACCATCAGCGTCCGCGACGACTGGGACACCGTCTTCTGACGCTTCGGGGCAGCAGGCCCCATCGCGCGGCTACTGGTGCGCCATCGACCGGAATGTCGGCCCACCAGGCGCCGGCCCCCATCCTCCGAATCAGGTGATGGCGGTGCAGGCTGCCCGCGCAAGACTGGGCGGGTGGACTGGGAAACGGCCCGGGGCATCGCGTACTACAGCCACTACGGGCGCCGCAACCCGTTCGGCGAGATGCTGATCGAGCACGTCGCCCGGGTGGCCGCCGTGGTTCCTCCATCCGCGTGCGCGACCGCCTGGCTCCACGCCGTGCTCGAGCACAGCGACACCAGATCCCCGGAGCTGCGTGACCACGGGCTGACCGGCCTTGAGGAGGAGACGCTGCAACTGCTCACCCGGGCGGCCGGCGAGTCGTTCGAGCTCCACGTGCTGCGAATCGTGCACGCGTCAGGAGCGGCAGGTGACCTTGCGCGCACCGTCAAGCTGGCCGCCGTCGACGACCACCTCGCGCAGGCCTCGCAGGATCCGGTTCTGCGGGATGAGCCGCCGTACGCGTGGGCCCGCCGCCATCTGGCGTCGGCGTGCCACACCGGTTGACCCGAGCTTGCGGGGCGCCGGAGCTCGACGTGCGCTTCAGCTCGGCGCCGCGCTGTCCCACCCGTTGCCTAGGAGCGCATCACGCACCGGAAGCCCAGGTGGCTCGTGGAGGTGTCGACGGCCTCGAACTGCCGAGCCGCCGGGCGGAAGCGCAGGCAGTAGCTCGGCGCGCACAGATGCGAGCCGCCCTTGATCACCCGGCGCGGGATGCGCTCCGGCGCCGGAGGACCGCAGCAGGCGGGCCCGCCGCCGGCCGGAGGCGATGCCGGGGCGGGGTCGACCGTCCACTCCCACACGTTGCCGCACATGTCGTGGAGCCCGAAGCCATTGGCCGGGAAGCTGCCGACCGGTGAGGTCCGCGGCCAGCCGTCGAGCTCGAGGTTCCGCCACGGGAACTCGCCCTGCCACCAGTTGGCCAGGTGGCGTCCCCCGGGCAGGAGCTCGTCGCCCCACGCGAAGGGCGCGCGCTCCAGGCCGCCGCGGGCCGCGCGCTCCCACTCGGCCTCGCCGGGCAGCGCCTTGCCGGCCCAGTGGGCGTACGCGGCGGCGTCCTCGTAGGCGATGTGCGTCACCGGATGGAGCCCGCGGGTGTAGACGGTGCTCCGCGGCCCCTCCGGCCGGTCCCAGCGGGCGCCCGGGACGTAGGACCACCATGCGAGGGGGTCGTGGAGGTCGACCGGCCCGCTGGTCCCCTGGAACACCACCGAGCCGGGCACGAGCGCCGAAGCCGCGACCCCGGGGTAGAGCTCCGGGTCGAGCGCGCGCTCGGCCACTGTCCGGTACGCGGTCTCCCGGACGAAGCGGCGGAACGCCGAGACGGTGACGGGCCCGACGTCCATCCAGAAGCCGTCGATCGCGACGTCGCGGACGGGGCGCTCCTCCGGGTAGTAGTCCGCGGAGCCCATCGCGAACGTGCCGCCGGGGATCCACGCCATGCCGGGGGCCGGTGCCACGCCGGGAGCGAGCGCGCTCGGCGCTAGTGCCGGAATGCCTGGCCCTCCGCCGCCCGGCGCGCGCCCGCGCCGCACTCCTCGAGCACCTGGCTCTGGTTCCTCAAGTCGGTGAGGAACAGGTCGGCCATGTCCAGGGTCATCCCGGCCCGCACGACGACGCGCAGGACCGACAGGTCGGTCCGGTTCTCGGGGAACGTGTAGGCCGGTACCAGCCAGCCCCGTTCGCGCAAGCGATCTGACACGTCGAAGACCGTGTAGCCGGTGACCTCGGGCCTCAGCGTGAAGGCGAACACGGGCAGCTCACTGCCGTCGGTGATCGCGCGGAAGGGACCCATCGCGGCCACCTCGGAGGCGATGTGCTGCGCGACGGCGCTGGAGTGCTGCTGCACGGCTGTGAATCCGTCGCGACCGAGGCTGAGGAACATGAAGTACTGGGCGATGACCTCGCTGCCGGGCCGGGAGAAGTTCAGCGCGAACGTCGGCATGCTGCCGCCGAGGTAGTTGACCTTGAACACCAGGTCGTCGGGAAGCGCCGAGGCGTCGCGCCACAGCGCCCAGCC
>JAWVGD010000235.1:0-6818 GCA_033855515.1 Baekduia sp. | reverse complement strand
CGGCCCCGGCGGCCTCCCCGCCGCCGACGCCTTCCTGAGGACGTGGGTCCCGCGCGTCACGCGCTCGCCGGCGTTCCGCCGCGACGGCCTGCTCGTGATCGCGTTCGACGAGGCCGGCGGCGACTCGACCGCGTGCTGCGGCGAGCAGCACGGGCCCAACACGCCGGCGCCGGGTGGGGGCTCGGGCGGCCCGGGCGGCGGCCGGACGGGGGCGGTCCTGCTGTCGCCGTCGATCCGGCCCGGTACCGTCACGGGCCACGAGTACAACCACTACAGCCTCCTGCGCTCCATCGAAGACGCCTTCGGCCTCACGCACCTCGGCTACGCCGCGGCGCCGGGCGTGCGCCCGTTCGGGCCCGACGTGCTGAGCGCGCGGCGAGGGTAAGGGGTCGCTCGCCCGGACCCGTTGCCGGGTAAGGGGTCGCGGCGGCCGGCCGGCCCCATGTGCCCGATGTGCGAAGGGCCCCCTCAGGGCCACGATGGAGCCATGACCAGCACGAGCACCATCACCCTCCAGCGGGCGACCGCCGACGACGACGTGGCGCTGCGGACGCTGTCGGCGCTCGACTCCGCCCGGCCGCTGCACCGCCCCGCGCTCCTGGCGCTCGTCGACGGCCGCTCGGTCGCCGCAGCGTCGCTGACCGACGAGCGGGTCGTCGCCGACCCGTTCACCGCCTCGGCCGACGCCGTCGGCCTGCTGCGGCAGCACCGGTCGGCGCTCCTGGGCCGCCGCCCCTGACGGTCGAGCCATCGGGGAGGCGGCGTATGGTCGGCCCCATGGCGCGAGACGACGACGACCCTTCCGATGACGAGACCCCGGAAGCGGAGGCGACGGCCAAGCGGCGCAGGCCGGCCT
Source organism: Baekduia sp. (assembly GCA_033855515.1). Taxonomy (GTDB): domain Bacteria; phylum Actinomycetota; class Thermoleophilia; order Solirubrobacterales; family Solirubrobacteraceae; genus Baekduia. The sequence continues at coordinate 5,962 of JAWVGD010000235.1, read as the reverse complement.
GGCTGCTTCCCGGCGCGCTGGTCGCGGCGCTCGGGCTCATCGGCGTGGTGACGGGCGGGGTGGTCGCATACCAGGCGCAGTCGCACGCGCTCGACGGCCAGCAGGAGGTGGCCGCCGACCAGCAGCGCAGGCTCGCCACCGGCGCGGCCCGGCTGATGGGCATCGAGTTCCGCGGACGGGCCGACGTGCTGGCGACGGCCATCGCCGCCAAGCGCCTCCCGCGCCGGCACGTGTCGATCGCGACCAAGGTGTCGCCCGAAGACCATCGCCAGGTGGCGTCGGCGCTCAGCGCGACCGCGTGGGCGGCCGTCGCCAAGGCCGAGGTCCACCTGGGACGAGCGCAGGGCCTGCTCGACCGGCAGCCGGGCGGACGCCTGCGCAAGAGCGATATCGCCTCGGCGCGGTCCTACCGCAAGTCGTTCGGGCTGGCGGCCAAGGCGCTGGCCGCGCTGGGCTAGTCGCCCGTCTCGTACTTGAACGAGATGTCGAGCCGGATGCGGTAGTTGACGATCCCACCGTCCTCGATGGTCAGGTCCTGACGGACCACCTCGGCGACGCGCAGGTCGCGCACGCTCTTGGCCGCCGTCTGGACCGCCACACGCGCGGCGGCCTCCCAGGACTCGCTGCTGACGCCAACGACCTCGGTGACGCGGTAGACGCTGTCAGCCATGAGGACCTCCGACTCGGGGATGGACAGGATCCCGTCATACCGCACCGGCGCCGTGCGATGCAACGCATCTCGTCCATTCGAACGACCCCGGCGATCAGCCCTCGTGGACACTCAGGTGTGCGACGGCGGACAGGTCGACGGGCGCCTCACCCTGGGTGGCTGGGCAGCCTCAGCGGCACGGCCCGCTAGGACGCCGTGCGTGACGCCTGGGCGTCGTGCTCCAGCAGCCGGGCGAGCAGCCCGACGAGCTGCTTGCGCTCGGCCGCCGACAACGGCGTGAGGACCTGCTCCTGAACGGCTGCCAGGATCTCGTCGAGCGTGCCGAGCTCCTCACCGCCGGCCGGCGTCATGGTGATGATGTTGCGCCGGCGGTCCGCGGGATCCGGCGAGCGCTCGATGAGCCCGCGGGCGGCGAGGTCGTTGAGGACCGCTACGACGTCGCTGCGGTCGATGCCGGTACGACGGCCCAGCTCGGCCTGGCTGGCCGGCCCGAGCTCCTCCAGGGCGGCGAGCACCCGGTAGTGGTGGCCACGGACGCCCGCGGTGGCGAACCCGTCGGCCAGCAGCCGGTGCGAGTACGCGTAGGCCCGGCTGATGAGCCAGGTCGGCATCTCGCGGATGCGCGAGGGCATCGCGTCGGGAGTCGGGGCCTCGCGCTTCATCGTGGGTCAGTCTAGGCATTCGTGGGTGCGACCAACGATCTGCTATCGTTGGTCTTCCCAACGTTGGCGCTGCCAACGATCTCCTCTCCGACGAAGGGAACGCCATGTCCTCGATCCCCAGCTTCGGGGCCCCGATCCTCGGCCAGACCGAGAAGGCCCTCAACGCGATCCTGCACCGGCAGTTGGAAGGCACCGGCCTGACCGAGCCCCAGTGGGTGACGCTGACCATGACCATCACCGGCGGTGCCGCCGACCGCGACGAGCTCGTCGGCCGCGTGGCCGGCGTGCTGAAGGTCGGCGACGTCGACGCGCAGGCCCGGATCGCCGAGCTGGCCGCCGCGCAGCTCCTCCAGGTTCCCGACGACGAAGGCTCGCCGGTCCAGGTCACCGAGGCCGGGCAGCACCTGCACGGCCGGATCCGCACCGCCGTCACGCAGATCACCCAGCGACTCTGGGGCGACCTGCCCGCCGAGGACCTGGCCACCGCGGGCCGCGTCCTCAGCACCGTGCTGACACGAGCCGACGCCGAGCTGGCCTCCGCCTAGAGGAAGCACGGCGGAAGGGTCGCCCGCCGTGGCCGGCTGGGCAGCACACCGCAACGTCGCCACCTCCGCTCCTGCCCGCGCGCCGGTGCATGTGCCGCCCGCCCGAGCAAGGCGGGCGTGACGCGCTGGCGCGGGGCGGGCGGGACCGATCACATGCGGAAGATCCCGTAGCCCAGCTCGCCCAGCGGGGCGTTGGCGCAGGCCGCCAGCGCCTCGGCGAGCACGGCGCGGGTGTCGCGCGGGTCGATGATGCCGTCGTCCCAGAGCCGGGCGGTCGAGTAGACGGGGCGGCCCTGGTGCTCGTACTGCTCCTGCAGCTGGGCGCCGACCTCCTCCTGGCCGACCTCGCGCATGACCGTCGCGGCCTGCTGGCCGCCCATGACGCTGATGCGCGCGTTGGGCCACATGAACAGGAACCGCGGCGAGTACGCGCGGCCGCACATGCCGTAGTTGCCCGCGCCGAAGGAGCCGCCGACGACGACGGTGAGCTTCGGCACACGGGCGCACGAGACGGCGGTGACGAGCTTGGCGCCGTCCTTGGCGATGCCGCCCGCCTCGTAGTCCTTGCCGACCATGAACCCGGAGATGTTCTGCAGGAACACCAGCGGGATCCCGCGGCGGTCGCAGAGCTCGACGAAGTGCGCGGCCTTCAGCGAGGACTCGCTGAACAGGATGCCGTTGTTGCCGATCAGCCCGACCGGGTGCCCGTCGAGGTGCGCGAAGGCACACACGACCGTCGTGCCGTAGAGCTCCTTGAACTCCTGCAGCTCGCCGCCGTCGACGATGCGCCGCATGATGTCGCGCACGTCGTAGGGCGTGCGGCTGTCGGTCGGCACGACGTCGAGGATCGTCTCGGGGTCCTCGAGCGGCGCGCGCGGCGCGCGGCGTGCCCACGGCGCCGGCCTCGTCTCCGGGAGCGTGTCGACGATGCCGCGGACGATCTCCAGCGCGTGCTCGTCGTCGTCGGCGAGGTGGTCGACGACGCCCGAGGTGCGGGCGTGCACGTCGCCGCCGCCCAGCTCCTCGGCGGTGACGACCTCGCCGGTGGCCGCCTTCACCAGCGGCGGGCCGCCGAGGAAGATCGTGCCCTGCTCGCGGACGATGACCGTCTCGTCGCTCATCGCCGGGACGTAGGCGCCGCCCGCCGTGCAGGACCCCATGACGCAGGCGATCTGCGGGATCGCCCGGGCCGACATCTGGGCCTGGTTGTAGAAGATCCGCCCGAAGTGCTCGCGGTCGGGGAAGACCTCGTCCTGCAGCGGCAGGAACGCGCCGCCGGAGTCCACGAGGTAGACGCACGGCAGGTGGTTCTGCAGCGCGATCTCCTGCGCCCGCAGGTGCTTCTTGACCGTCATGGGGTAGTACGTGCCGCCCTTGACGGTCGCGTCGTTGGCCACCACGAGGACGCGGCGCCCGCGCACGGTGCCGATCCCCGCGACCATGCCCGCGCCGGGAGCGGCGCCGTCGTAGAGCTCCTCGGCGGCCAGCGCCGAGAGCTCCAGGAACGCCGTGCCCGGGTCGCACAGACGCTCGACCCGGTCGCGGGGCAAGAGCTTGCCGCGCTCCAGGTGGCGCTGGCGCGCGCGCTCTCCGCCGCCGGCCCGCACGCGCTCGAGGCGCTCTTGCAGGTCGGCGATGAGCTCGAGGTGCCCGTCGCGGTAGGTGGTGGTGTCGGTGCTCATGCGGCGTCCTCCTCCGGGTCGGCCGCCGCGACCACGGCGACCAGCGGCTGCTTGACCGCGACGCGGTCGCCGGGCGCGAGCGCCAGGCCCGCGACGGTGCCGGCGTGGGGCGCGGTGATCGACAGCTCCATCTTCATGGACTCCAGGACGAGCAGCACGTCGCCCTCGGCGACGGCGTCGCCGTCGGCGACGTTGACGAGCAGGACGGTGCCCGGCATCGGCGCCTGCAGCGCATCGGCCGCGGCGCCCGCGCCGGAGCGTGCGCGGCGCTCGGTCCGCACCTCGAGGTGGTGGCCGTCGCGCGCGATCCACACGGCCTCGTCGGAGACGGCGACCGCGTAGCGCCGCTCGACGCCGTCGAGGCTGATCCGCACGCCGCCGCCCGGTGCCGGGCGGATCGCCGCCGCCCACGAGCGCTCGCCGACGGTGACGCGGCCGTCGCCGACGCGCGCCTCCCCGTGATCCTCCAGCGGGCGGCGCCACGGGCCGGGGGGCCGGGCGACTCCGGCGGCGGCCAGGACCGCGGCGGGGACGAGGTCGTCGGGCGGGGTGGCGTCGAGGTCGCCGAGCACGCGCTCGAGCAGGCCGGTGTCCTGATCGCCGGCGCGCACGTCGTCGCGGGCCAGCAGCGCGCGGGTGAACGCGGCGTTGGTGGTGACGCCGACGAGGTCCAGCGTCGCCAGGGCGCGGTCCAGCCGGCGCAGCGCCGTCGCCCGGTCGGGGCCATGGGCGATGATCTTGGCGAGCATCGGGTCATACGACGTCCCGACCTCCGAGCCGGCGCGGATGCCGGAGTCCATGCGGACGCCGGGGCCTGACGGCTCCCGGTAGACGCGCACGGTCCCGGTGGCGGGCAGGAAGCCGGCCGCGGGATCCTCGGCGTAGAGCCGCGCCTCGATCGCATGGCCACGGGGACGGAGCGCGTCCTGGCGGAGCGCCAGCGGCTCGCCGGCGGCGACGCGCAGCTGCTGCTCGACGAGGTCGACGCCGTAGACCAGCTCGGTCACCGGGTGCTCGACCTGCAGGCGCGTGTTCATCTCCAGGAAGAAGAACTCGGGCTCGCCGGAGCCGCGGTCGGCCGCGATGAACTCGACCGTCCCGGCGCCGACGTAGCCGCAGTCCTGCGCCAGCGCGACGGCCGCCTCGCCCATGCGGGCGCGCAGCGCCGGTGAGACGACCGGCGACGGCGCCTCCTCGACGACCTTCTGGTGGCGGCGCTGCAGCGAGCACTCGCGCTCGCCGAGATGCACGCAGCTGCCGTGCCGGTCGGCGAGGACCTGGACCTCGATGTGGCGCGGGCGCTCCAGGTAGCGCTCGATCAGCACCCGGTCGTCTCCGAACGCGGCCTGCGCCTCGCGCCGGGCGGCCGCCGTTGCCGCCTCGAGCTCGCCGGCGGAGCGCACGACGCGCATGCCCTTGCCGCCGCCGCCGGCGACGGCCTTGACGACCACCGGGTAGCCGCCGTCGACGCCGGCCGGGACGACGGGGACGCCCGCGGCCGCGGCGGCCTCCTTGGCGGCGCCCTTGTCGCCCATCAGCTCGATGGCGCTCGCGGGCGGCCCGATCCAGGTCAGCCCCGCGTCGTCCACCGCGCGGGCGAACGCGGCGTTCTCGCTGAGGAAGCCGTAGCCCGGGTGCACCGAGCGCGCGCCGGTCGCCGCGGCGGCGCGCAGCAGCTCGGCGGGGTCGAGGTAGGAGCCGATCGCGACGGTCGCGTCGCAGGCGTCGGCGTGCGCAGCGCCGGCGTCGGCCTCGGTCACCACGCCGACGGTCGACAGGCCGAGCGCGTGCGCGGTGCGCGCGACGCGGATCGCGATCTCGCCGCGGTTGGCGATGAGGATCGGGCTCAGCTCATGCATGCCAGTCGACCGGTCCGGCGGTGAGGGTGTGCGAGCCGAGCGGGCGGCCGAGGACGTCACGGGCCGCGCGCGCCGCGTCGAGCAAGCGGTCGAGGTCGATGCCCGTCGCGATGCCCATCTCGTGCAGCATCGAGACGAGGTCCTCGGTGGCGATGTTGCCGGTCGCGCCCGCCGGCACCGGGCAGCCGCCCAGCTCGCCGAAGCTCGACTCGAACGACGTGCAGCCCGCCTCCAGCGCCGCGAGCACGTTGGCCAGCCCCTGGCCGCGCGTGTTGTGGAAGTGCGCGGTCAGCTCGACGTCGGGGTGGGTGGGAGCGAACTCGGCGCGGGCGTCGGCGAAGAACGCGCGCACCTGCCGCGGGTTGGCCATGCCGGTCGTGTCGCCGAAGCCGATCTCCGACGCGCCCGCCGCGATCAGCCGCTCCGCGATCGCGAAGACCCGCTCGGGCGGCACGTGGCCCTCGTAGGGGCAGCCGAAGCTCACGCTGATGACGCCCTCGGCGCGCAGCCCCTCTCCGACCGCCCGGCCGATCACCCGTTCCAG
>JAWVGD010000234.1:0-10639 GCA_033855515.1 Baekduia sp. | reverse complement strand
ACTCACCGCGGTACTTCGAGCCGGCGACCAGGGCAGCGAGATCCAGGGTGTAGATCTGCTTGCCCTTGAGCAGCTCGGGCACGTCGGCGTTCGTGATCCGCTGGGCCAGGCCTTCGACCACCGCGGTCTTGCCGACGCCCGGCTCGCCGATGAGCACGGGGTTGTTCTTCGTGCGGCGCGAGAGGATCTGCATGATCCGCTCGATCTCGTTCTCGCGGCCGACGACGGGGTCAAGCTTGCCGTCGGAGGCGAGCTTCGTGAGGTTGCGGCCGAACTGGTCCAGCAGCTTGGAGGACTTCTTGCCCTCACCCGTGCCGGCGGCGGCGCCCGCGGCACCCGCGCCCTGCCCGCCCTGGCGGCGACCGCCCGGACCGGAGAGCATCCGGATGACCTCGTTGCGGATCTTCTCGGAGTCGGCGTCGAAGTCGAGGAGGATCCGGGCCGCGACGCCCTCGTTCTCACGGACCAGGCCAAGCAGGATGTGCTCGGTGCCGATGTAGTTGTGGCCAAGGCTCAGGGCCTCGCGGAGCGCGAGCTCCAGCACCTTCTTGGCGCGCGGCGTGAAGGGGATCTGGCCCGAGGTGACTTCCTCACCTGAGCCGACGATCCGCACCACCTGGGCGCGGACGCGCTCGACGGTGATGTCGAGGGACTCGAGGACGCGTGCCGCCAGCCCCTCCTCCTCGCGCAGCAATCCGAGCAGGATGTGCTCGGTGCCGATGTAATTGTGCTTGAGCGTTCGCGCTTCTTCCTGCGCGAGCACGACCACCTGGCGGGCTCGCTCTGTGAATCGCTCGAACATCTGGGGAACGTCCTTCCTACTGCGGGGGGGATCGCTAGCGGTCGGTCGAAGATGGTGGTCCGGAAAGGGAAATCGTCGACGGGTGTGCCACGGTGCTGGAGGTCACCGAGTTACCCGATCTACCCGTCTATTCGACCGTAACGGCCGAGAGGATGAGCAAATCGGTTCCGGTCGGCGGGCGTGACGAAGTTTACCGCAGGGCTCCACGAACTCCGTAGGGCTGCGAACGTCCTGCGAAGAGGCGATTTCTGCGTCACTCAGTCGCGCATGGCCGGGAACAGCACAATCTCGCGGATCGAAGTCGTCCCCGTCATAAGGAGGACCAATCGGTCGATCCCGATGCCGATCCCGCCGGTCGGCGGCATCCCGTGCTCCAGCGCCCAGACGAAGACCTCGTCGTAGGGCTGGGTCTCTTCGTCGCCGGCGTCGGCGAGCCGCACCTGCGCCTCGAAGCGCGCCCGTTGCTCGTCCGGGTCGTTCAGCTCCGAGAAGGCGTTGCCCACCTCCATGCCGTTGGCGAACACCTCGAAGCGCTCCACCAGCCCCGGCTTGGAGCGATGGTCCTTGGCGAACGGCGACAGCGCCTTGGGGTAGTCGATGACGAACGTCGGCTGGATGAGCGTCGGCTCGACCTTCTTGGAGAAGAGGTCGTCGGCGAGCGCGGGCCAGCCGAGGTCGGTGGTCGGGATGTCGATCCCGGCGTCGTGGATCGCCGCGGCCAGCATCTCGGCCGTGTCGTGCTCCATGACGTCGATGCCCGTCGCCTCGCGGATGGCGTCGACGAACGTGACGCGCCGGTAGGGCGGCGTGAAGTCGACGGGGTGCTCGGGGCCGACGCCCGCCGCCTGGGCGACGAGCGGGAAGAGCTCCTCGACGCGCCGCATCATGTCCTCGTAGTCCGCGTAGGCCTCGTACCACTCGACCATCGTGAACTCGGGGTTGTGCTTGTAGGAGATGCCCTCGTTGCGGAAGTCCTTGCCCAGCTCGTAGACCCGCTCGAGGCCTCCGACGATCAGCCGCTTGAGGTACAGCTCGGTCGCGATGCGCAGGTAGAAGTCCCGATCCAGCGCATTGAAGTGCGTCGTGAACGGGCGCGCCGCCGCGCCGCCGTAGAGCGGCTGCAGCACGGGCGTCTCGACCTCCACGAAGCCGCGGTCGTCGAGGAACCGCCGGACCGCCGACACGATCCGGGCGCGCGTCGTGAACAGCTCGCGCGCCTCCTCGTTGCCCATGAGGTCGAGCTCGCGGAAGCGGAAGCGCGTCTCGACGTCGCGCAGCCCGTAGTGGGCGTCGGGCGGCGGGCGCAGCGCCTTGGCGAGCACGGTGAAGTCGTCGATGCGCAGGCTCAGCTCGCCGCGCCGGGTGACGAACGCGGTGCCGTCGACGCCGAGGATGTCGCCGAGGTCGATGGCGTCGAGCAGCCGCGCCATCTTCTCCTCGCCGAGGACGTCGAGGCGGGCCTGCAGCTGGAGGCGCCCCGAGCGATCCACGAGGTCCAGGAACGCCATCTTGCCCTGCCCTCGGCGCTGGGTCAGGCGGCCGGCGACGCGGTAGGTCGCGTCGGTCTCGGCACCCGCCTCCAGCCCCTCGTGGGCCTCACGGACCGTGGCGGTCGGCACGACGCCCGGGAACGAGGCGGGGAACGGGTCGATGCCCGCCGCGCGCAGCGCGTCGAGCTTCGCGCGCCGGACGGCGAGCAGCTCGTTGTGGTCGGCTTCGGTCGGCTGGGCCGGCGGTGGATCGCCCGCCGGCTGGTCGGGCCCGGACTCGCGCAGAGCGCTCGCCGAGCCTTCCCGGAGCTCGCCCAGGGGCTCGCTCCCGGGCGCGGGGCGGGGCTCGTCGGTCATGTGGACCGACTTTAGAGGCCGACGTCGATCTTGGTGATCTTGAGCTTCCGCGCAGGGCCCTTGGGGACCTGCACGGACACGACCTCGTTGCGCTTGTGGCCCAGCAGCGCGCGGCCGACGGGCGACTCGTTGGAGAGCTTGCTCTCCGCGGGGTTGGCCTCGGCCGACCCGACGATCGTGAACTTCGACGAGGTGCCGGTCTTCTCGTCCTTGACGTGGACGGTCGAGCCGATGCCGACGATGTCGGAGCTCAGCTCGGCGGGATCGACGACGGTGGCGGCGCGGATGCGCTCCTCCATCGTGGCGATCTTCGCCTCGAGCATGGCCTGCTCGTTCTTGGCGTCGTCGTACTCGGCGTTCTCGGCGATGTCGCCGAACTCGCGAGCCTCCTTGATGCGCTCGGCCACCTCGCGGCGCCGATCGCCCTGGAGGTGCGACAACTCCTCCTTGAGCTTGGACAGACCTTCGGGCGTGAGGATGACGTCTCGGGGCATGTGTGAGGGGGTTCGCGGTCTTGGGACCGGAACCGCCAGCGGCAGCTCCCCGGGCCCAGCGAGCGCGGCAGTATAGCGTCGCGCCAATCGGTGTTAAACCGCGATCCTCGCAGCCTCGTGCGTCTCCAACACGGCGCGCGCCTCCGCGACCGTGGAGGTCTGCTGGAGCGCCTGGTGGAGGTCCTTGCCGCCGCCCAGGCGCTCGACGTACCAGGGGTGGAACTTGCGCAGGTACCGCCCGGCGCGATCCTCGCCCAGGTGCTCTTCGGCGCGGGCCATGACCCAGTCCCACTCGGCCAGGATCTCGCCGGCGGTCGGCTCGTCGTCGCGGCACCCGAGCAGCCGCTCGAACAGCCACGGGTTGCCCAGCGAGCCGCGGGCGAGCATGACCGCGGCGGCACCGGTGCGCTCGTAGGCGTCCTGGACCTCGGCGACGGTGTGCAGGCCGCCCGTGAGGATGACCGGGGCCGGCAACGTGCGGACGAGCTCGGCGGCGAGGTCGTAGTCGGGCACGCCGCGGTGGTGGACCTTGGCCGAGCGCGGGTGGAAGGTGATGGCGGCCACCCCGGCCTCCTCGACCAGGCGGTGCGCCAGCGCGACGCCGCTGGTGTCGCCCGGAACCGAGCCCGAGCGGAGCTTGACCGTGACGGGCTTGCCGCTGCCCTCGCCGGCCGCGCGGGCGACGGCGACCGCGGTGTCGGGATCCTTGAGCATCGCCGCGCCCGCGCCGGTCTTGCAGACCTTGGGCACCGGACAGCCCATGTTGAGGTCGATCACGTCGACCTGCGGGACGTGCTCGGCGACGTAGGCGGCGGCGCTGCGCATCACGTCGGGGTCCTGGCCGAAGAGCTGCAGCGCCGTGGGCCCCTCCTCGGGGTGCACGCGCAGAAGCTCGGTGAGCGTCCTCTCGTTGCCGTAGTGGATGGCGAAGCTCGAGACCATCTCGCTGTAGGCCATCCCGGCGCCGTGGCGCGCGGCCTGCAGGCGGACGAACCAGTTCCCGATCCCGGCCAGCGGCGCGAGCAGGACGCGGTTGGGCACCGTCATCCCGGCGAGCTCCCACGGATCGGTCAGCTTGGGCGGGCTCATGCGACGCTCCAAGATAGCTCCGCCGCCCCGGTGCAGGATGATCGGCGCGTCATGTCGGTCCTCGGTGATCCGCCGCCCGGGCTCGCGCCGCTGCCGCGGGCGTTCCTCGGCGCGCTGGCGGCGCTGCTCGACGAGCTGGCGCCGCCGCTGCTGGACGGCCCGATGACGAAGGCCTCGGTGCGCGGCGACGGCGTGGAGGTCGTCCTGGCCCACGCGACCGAGATCGCGTTCTCGGTCTGGGCGCAGGCCGACGCCGAGATGATCCTGGTCGGCTGCGCGGCGCTGCACGAGGAGTTCACCGGCGCCGACGGGGCGGGCGCGGCGATCGGGCTCGTGCGGGCACTGCTGTGCGGGAGACAGACGGTTCCCGCCTACGACGGCGCGGCGCTGCGCCCCGACTTCGGGACGGCGCCCGCGTAGGAGCGTGGGTCCCTAATCCGCCGCGGGTTTCGCCCCCTGGGCGAACACCCGCAAGGGAATCCGGCCCCCTGGGCCGGCGTTCCCCTAGGTCGCGTTGCGCTCGTGCAGGAGCTTGAGGCCCTTGAGCGTGAGGAGGTCGTCGACCGCGTCGATCGCGTGGGCGTGCGGCACGACGACGCCGGCCAGGCCCCCGGTGGCGATCGTCGTCGCCTCCTCCCCCAGCTCCTCCTGGATGCGCGCGATCAGCCCGTCGACCGCGGCGGCGAAGCCGAAGACGACGCCGGAGCGGATCGCGTCGACGGTGCCCTTGCCGATGACGCGACGAGGCGCGACGAGGTCGATGCGCGGGAGCTTCGCGCCGCGGCTGGTCAGCGCGTCGAGCGAGATCTCGACGCCCGGCATCAGCACGCCGCCGATGTACTCGCCCTCGACCGACACGACGTCGAAGTTCACCGCGGTGCCGAAGTCCACCGAGATGCACGGGCCCCCGAGGCGCTCGAACGCGGCGACGGCGTTGACGAGCCGGTCGGCGCCCAGCTCACGCGGGTTGTCGATCTTGATCGGCATGCCGGTCCGGATCCCGGGCCCCACCGCGAGCATGCGGTGGCCGAGGTAGTGGCCGGCCATCGCGAGCCACTCGGGCTCGAGCTGGGGGACCGTCGAGGACACGATCGACGCGGTCAGGTCGGCGAGGCCGACGCCGCGCAGCTCCAGGAGGTTGCGCAACGCGGCGCCGAGCTCATCGGACGTCGAGGTGCGAACGGTCGCAAAGCGCCAGTGCTCGACGAGCTCGTCGCCCCGGAAGGTCCCGAAATGGGTCTGGGTGTTGCCGACATCGACCACGAGGAGCATGTGCGCGGAGATCATGCCAGCCGTTAGGGTCGCGGCCATGCCCGCCCGCCTGTTCCTCGTCCACGGCTCACACCCCTGCGCCACCGTCGAGGAGGCCTTCCGGATCAAGGGCGTGGCGCTGGCGCGCACCGAGATCCCGGCGGCGATGCAGCCGCTGGTGATGAAGGCGCTCTTCGGGCAGCGGACGGTGCCGGGCGTCCGCTTCGGGGACGGCGAGAAGGTCCAGGGCTCGCGGGCGATCCTGCGCGCCCTGGAGCGCCGCGCGCCCGAGCCGCGGCTCTACGACGGGGCGGCGGGCGCCGCGGCGATCGCCGCCGCCGAGGCCTGGGGCGACGAGGTCTTCCAGCCCGTGCCGCGACGGCTGCTGTGGACGGCGTTCGGCGTCCACCCACGGGCGATGCACGGCTTCCAGGCGGGGGCCAGGAGCCCCGCGCTGCCGATGCCGGTGGTGCTCGCCGCCGCCAAGGTGATCCTGCCGATCGAGCGGCGACTCAACGACGTCCACGACGCCGGCGTGCGCGCCGACCTCGCCGCGCTGCCCGGGCTGCTCGACCGGGTCGACGCCTTCATCGCCGCCGGCGTCCTGGACGGCGAGCGGCCCAATGCCGCCGACCTCCAGATCGCCCCGACGATCCGGCTGCTGTACGCCATCGAGGACCTGCGGCCGCTGATCGCCGGCCGGCCCGCCGAGGCGTTCGCCTTCCGCTGGTTTCCGCGCCTGACGGCGTCGGTGCCGGCCGGCGCGCTGCCGGTCGGCGCGCCGGGTCAGGCCGCCCCGGCGCCCGCCGCCGCCGCGGGCTGAGCGGCGAAGCCGGTGATCAGGCCGGCGAGGCGCCCGGGCTGATCCCAGCTGACGAAGGTGTAGGAATCGGTGATCTCGGCGACCCGCGCGTCGGGGAAGATCCTCCCGAGCCGGTGCGCATGCTCGACGGGGAAGAACTTGTCCTCGCGCGCCCACGCCAGGAGCACCGGCCGGTCGAACGCGACGAGCTTGGGCGTGTTGTCGAGCAGCGGGTTGGGCGACAGCCCGCTCAGCACCTTGCGCAGGTCGTGCATGACCCCTGGGTCGGCCAGCGCCCGCAGGACCCAGCCGTCCATGACATCGCGGGCGATGGGCCGCTTGGCCAGCCAGCCGTAGGCCAGGGGCAGCCGCCGCGCGGCCGGGATCCTCATCGGCGCCAGGACGGCGCGCAGGCCGCCGGGCGCCCGGGCGGCGGCCATCAGCGGCCGGAACGCCTTGGGCGGGAAGTTCTCGAACGCGTCGCAGTCGGTGAGCACGAGGCGCCCGATGCGCTCCGGGCGCGCCACCACCACGAGCTGGCACAGGCCGCCGCCGGTGTCGTTGCCGACCAGCGTGACGTCGGTCAGGTCGAGCGCCGCGAGGACGTCGGCGATCAGCGCCGCCAGGGCGTGGGGCGACAGGTCGGCGCCGGGCGGCATCGGCAGCACGTGCGAGCCCAGCGGCAGCTCGAGGACGATGCAGCGGAAGCGGTCACGGAGCTGGTGCACGACGGGCTCCCACAGGCGCCCGTCGACGAGCGCGCCGTGGACGAAGACGATCGGCGGTCCCGCTCCGTCCTCGGTGTAGCGGATGGTTCCCTGCGCCAGCGTCACGTCGGGCATCGCTCGGCCTCTTCCCGGTAGGTTGCGTACAGGCTGTACGCAAATTACATGCAGGGTGTATGGAAAGCAAGCACGCACAGCGCTCGAAGGCGACCCGCGACAAGCTCGTGGCCGCCGGCCGTGCCCTGTTCGCCCAGCGCGGCTATGCGGCGGTCGGCACCGAGGAGATCGTCCGCGCCGCCGGCGTCACCCGCGGGGCGCTCTACCACCAGTTCCGCGACAAGGAGGACCTGTTCGCCGCAGTGTTCGAGGCCGTCGAGGCCGAGACGACCCAGCGCGTCGCCGCCGGCGCGCTCGACGCCGCCGCGACCGACCCCCTGGGCGCGCTGCGCGCCGGCAGCCGCCGCTTCCTGGAGGTCTGCACCGAGCCGGAGTTCGAGCGCATCGCGCTCTTGGACGCGCCTGCCGTGCTGGGGTGGGAGCGCTGGCGCGCGGTCGGCCTGCGCCACGGGCTCGGGCTCGTCGCAGGCGTGCTGCAGGCCGGCATGGAGGCCGGCGCGCTGGCGCCCCAGCCCGTGACCCCGCTGGCCCATCTGCTCATCGGCGCGCTGGACGAAGGCGCGATGTACGTCGCGCGAGCCCCCGACCGCGCGACCGCGCTGGTCGAGGTGCAGGCGATCATGGACCGGCTGATCGACGGCCTGGCCGGCTCGCGGCCGGGGCCATCGGCGGCCGTCGACGACGCTTGACGCGCGTCAGTCGGCGCGGCGCAGCGTCAGCAGCGCGAAGCCGAGCGTCGTCGCGCCGTCCGGCAGCGCGCGGCGGGCGCGGATCCGCGCCGCGTAGCGGCGGGCGTCCTCGTCGTCGTAGCGCTCGGCCTCGGCGGCCACGCCCTCCTCGTAGACCGTCCAGTCGGCGTGCGAGGCCGTCCGGACGTCGACCGGCGCCAGCCCTGCCGCGCGGGCGGCGTCCAGGAGGCCCTCGACCCCGACGGGCAGCTCGTCGGCGGTTGCCCCGCCCAGCGCGTCGAGGAACGCCGCAGACGGCTCCAGGGTCCAGTAGCCCTCCCCCATCAGCACGAGGCCGCCGCCCGGCCGGGCGAGCGCGGCCAGCTCCGTGAAGGCGTCCGGGAAGCCGCCGTGGGCGTGCGACGCGGCCACGTTGACCACCAGGTCGAACGCGCCGGGCTCGAGGCCCGCGTCCTGCACGGCCGCCTCGACGAGCTCCGGCTCGCGGCCCGGCAGCCGGCGCGCGCCGGCCTCGCGGGCGCGCCCCAGCGCGTGCGGGTCGGGATCGACGCCGACGCCCCGCGCGTCCGCGTGGGCCTCCAGCACGCGGAGCAGGACCTCGGCCGCGCCGCATCCGGTCTCGAGGACGCGCGCGCCCGTGGCGAGGTCCAGCGCGCCGATCGCCGCGTCGACCTCGCGCTCGGACAGCGGGTTCATGAACGGGACGGCGGCATGGGCGCGAAACGAGGCGGGTGCGGTCATGACCCCGAGCCTAACCGCCGGTCCCGGACCCACAGCACGGCGGGACGCTGCGGCGCGGCGTAGCCTTCGGGTCCGTGGGCCACGGGCACGATCACACACACGGCGGGCACGGGCACGACCACGCGATCGCCGCCGACGCCGACCGCGCCAAGCTCGCGATCGCGCTCGGGCTCATCCTCGGCTTCATGGCCGTCGAGGTCGTCGTCGGCATCGCCGCCTCGTCGCTGGCGCTGATCTCCGACGCGGCGCACATGCTCACCGACGCGGCGGCGATCGGCCTGGCGCTCGTGGCGATCGCGCTCGCCCGGCGACCGGCCCGCGGCGCGTTCACCTTCGGCCTCAAGCGCGCCGAGATCCTGTCGGCCCAGTTCAACGGCGCGACGCTGCTGGTGCTCGGCCTGCTCGTCGTCGGCGAGGGCGTGCGGCGCCTGATCGACCCGCCCGACGTCGACGGTGCGCCGGTGCTGATCGTCGCCCTCGCCGGAGTCGTGGTCAACCTCGTCGCGACCGCCGTCCTGGCGCGCGCCAACCGCGGATCGCTGAACGTCGAAGGGGCCTACCGGCACCTGCTGACCGACCTCGCGGCGTTCATCGCCACCGCGATCGCCGGCGCCATCATCCTGCTCACCGGCTTCCGCGAGGCCGACGGCCTGGCGGCGCTGTTCGTCGCGGCGATCATGCTCTGGGCCGCCTTCGGCCTCCTGCGCGACTCCGGGCGGATCTTCCTCGAGGCCGCCCCCCGCGGCATGGACGTCCAGGAGATCGGCCTCGCGCTGGCCGCCGCCCCGGGCGTCGTCGAAGTCCACGACCTCCACATCTGGGAGGTCTCCTCGGGGTTCCCGGCGCTGGCCGCCCACGTGGTCGTCGGACGCGACTGCGACTGCCACCAGGCACGCCTGGACCTGCAGGGCGCGCTGCGCGAGCGCTTCGGGATCGAGCACACCACGCTGCAGATGGACCATGAGGGCGGCGACCTCGTCCAGCTCGAGGTGCGCTGCGACGACGGGCTGCCGATCGCCCGCTCGCCGCGCAGCGGCAGCTAGCGCGCGGCCGCAGCGGGGAGCGTGAGCGGCGCGCCGGCGCGGCGTACGCCCTCGGTGACGGGCAGCGCCGCCAGCGCGTCGGCCAGCGCCACGCCGTCGGGCGTCGTCAGACCGAAGTCCAGCTCCAGGAGCGGGATCAGGACGAAGCGGCGCTGCATCAGCGCCGCGTGCGGAACGATCAGGCGCGCTGAGTGATAAGCACCGGCGGCGTGCAGGAGGACGTCGACGTCGATCGGGCGCGGGCCGTGGCGGACGTAGCCGGGCCCGGCGGTCGTCCGGCCCAGCTCCTGCTCGACGGCCTTGGCGGCGTCCAGGAGCGCCTCGGGCCCGAGGTCGGTCTCGACCGCCAGGCACGCGTTGAGGAACGCGGGCTGGTCGAGCACCTCGCCGACGGGGTCGGTCTCGTACGTCGACGACGAGGCGACCGCAGCGGCGCCGGCCTGCGCCAGCGCGTCGACCGCCGCCTGCAGCTGCGCACGGCGGTCGCCGAGGTTGGAGCCGAGCCCGAGGTGGGCGATCATGCCGCCGGGTACAGCAGCGCCAGCTGCCGGCTCTGGGCCAGCAGCGTCCCGTCGGGCGCCCAGATCTCACCGTCCTCCTCGAAGAACCCGCCGTGCGAGGTCGAGGAGGAGAAGCGGGCCAGCACCGGCGCGTCGGGCGCCATGCCCGGATGCGGGAGGCGCGTGCGGAAGTGGACCGTGAGGTCGATCGTCGGCGCGGGCGCCGGCACGGTCAGCCGCGAGAACGGCGACGGCAGCCACGCGTCGCAGTAGAAGGCCAGGGCGGCGGCGTCGGCCACGCGCGGCTCGGCCAGACGCAGCCACCCGCCGACCAGCGCCTCGTCGCCGCCGCTCAGCGGCACGGGGCCGAACCGCGGCGACATCGCGGTGCGCTTGGCGATCTCCGGCACGCCGGGGCCGTCGGGCACCGTGTGCAGCGTGGCCGGCGGCGGACCGACGTCGGGCGGCGCGGTCGCGTAGTCGGCCACCGTCGGGAAGTCGGCGGCGAACGCGGCCAGCGCGACGACCATCGTGCGGTC
>JAWVGD010000233.1:0-9693 GCA_033855515.1 Baekduia sp. | reverse complement strand
GGTCGATGCGGACGAAGACCTTGCCCTTCTTGTCGATCTCCATCTCCAGCCACGAGCCGCGGGCCGGCATCAGGTTGGCGGTGAAGACCTGCTTCTCGCGGTCCTTGGCCTCCATGATGTAGGCGCCGGGCGAGCGGACGAGCTGCGTCACGACGACGCGCTCAGTGCCGTTGATGATGAAGGTGCCGCGCTCGGTCATCCACGGGAAGTCGCCCATGAAGACGGACTGCTCGCGGATCTCACCGGTCTCGTGGTTGATGAACGCGACCGTGACCGTCAGCGGGCGCGAGTAGGTGAGGTCCTTCTCGCGGCACTCGGCGATCGTGTTCGGCGGGTCGTCGAAGACGAACTCACCGAAGTTCACCGCGAGGTGACCGGTGTAGTCCTCGATGGGGGAGATGTCGTCGATGGTCTCGCGGAGACCACCGTTCTCGGTGTCGACCAGCCACTTGAACGAGCGGCGCTGGATGTCGATGAGGTTGGGTACTTCGAGAACCTTGTCCAGGCGCGCGAAGGTACGGCGCGTCCGGGTGGCGTCGAGGGCAGGCACTACGGCGACTCCTCGTGGGGTCGAGGCGGGCAAACGGGAGGGGGCGCTCGCGCGTTGGGCGCGGAGACGCGACCTGTCAATCTAGCACAGGCCGACGCGGACCCCCTTGAGAGGGGCAGTCAGCGCTCACGGACCCCGCCCGAGCCCCCGCGTATGTGGCGCGGGAAGCATGCAATGGGCGGCTGCGACTATCGGCCGACGGCGGCAGTGTAGCGGTGGGCGGCTGCGCACGCCACCCGGCGCGGAACGGCCGTCGCCAGGGGAACGCCGGCCCAGAGGGCCAGGTTCCCTGCGGGTGTTCGCCCGGAGGGGCGGCCCGCCAGGGACCCAAGCTCCTAGGCGGTCAGCGCGTCGCGCTGCGCGATCCGGCGGTCGCGCACCAGCGACGTCACCACCCCCGTGCCGAGCACCAGCGCGATCATCGGCAGGCTGACCTCCGGGCCGAGCTTGCCCCACAGCTCGCCGGCGGCCATCTTGAGGCCGATGACCACCAGCAGGGCCGCCAGGGCGGTCTTGAGGTAGTACAGGCGCTCGACCAGGTCGGAGACCAGGAAGAACAGCGGCGCCAGGCCCAGCAGCGCGAACGCGTTGGCGGCGAAGACCACGTAGGCGTCGTCGGTGATCGCCAGGATCGACGGGACCGAGTCGATCGCGAAGACGATGTCGGCGACCACGAGCGCGGCAAGCGCGGCGCCGGCGGCCGAGCCGGGCAGGCGCCGCTGGAGCTTCTCGACGAAGGCGGTCTCCCCTGAGCTGTCGTGGCGATGGCGGAACATGCGCCAGCCCGTGGCGACCAGGAGCGCGGCGAAGACGAACGCCAGCCAGCCGGCGTGGTGCAGCGCGGTGGCGCCGACGGCGATGAACAGGCCGCGGAGCACCAGCGCGGCGCCGATGCCGAGCGTCAGCAGGCGGTGGCGAGCGGTCGGCGCGATCCCGAAGCTCGTGAGGATGAGGAGGAAGACGAAGACGTTGTCGAGCGACAGCGACTTCTCGACGAGGTAGCCGGCGTAGTACGCCCCTGCGTCCTCGCCGCCTCGAGTCAGCGCCAGCACGCCGCCGAAGGCGAGCGCGATCGCGACCCAGCCGGCGCTTTGCAGCGAGGCCGAGCGCACGGTCATCACGCCGCCGGAGCGACGTGCCAGCGCCAGATCGAAGGTGAGCAGCAGCGCAAGTGCGCCGATCAAGGCAAGCCACATCATGGGTGAGACGGTTCCTCTCGCGGGTCGGACAACGGACTCGCGAAGGTTTGACCGCCCCGCTGAGGAGGCCGCGCGCACCGGGCGTCCCTTGCGGGCAACCGTGCTGACGATGCGCGCCGTCGGGCTACTTCCCTTCGACGCCGCGCAGTCTAGCAACGACGAAGGGCGCCCCGTGCGGGACGCCCTTCGGTGAAACGAGTGCCGGGCGTTAAGCCCGACGAGCCTTACTTCAGCTCGACGGACCCGCCGGCCTCCTCGAGCTCCTGCTTGAGCTTGTCGGCCTCGTCGCGCTCCAGGCCTTCCTTGATGGCCTTGGGAGCCTCGTCGACGAGCGCCTTGGCCTCCTTCAGGCCCAGGCCGGTCGCGGCACGCACGACCTTGATGACCTGGATCTTCTTGTCGCCCGAAGACGTGAGGACGACGTCGACCGTGGAGGACTCCTCCTCGGCGGCGGCGCCGTCACCGGCGGCGGCGGGAGCGGCGGCGGCGACGGCGGTCGCGGAGACGCCGAACTCCTCCTCGAGGGCCTTGATGCGCTCGGACAGCTCGAGCACGGAAATGCCCTTGAGCTCTTCGATCCATTCAGCGGTGCTGGTAGCCATATCTGGTTAGTCCTCCTGGGTCTCAGTGGTGGTGTCGTCGGCGCCCTCGGCGGGCTCCTCCGAAGACGCGGCAGCCTCGGCGGGCTCCGCGTCCTGATCAGTCGTGTCGTCGGTCGCCGGTGCGGCTTCCTCGGCGGGTGCTTCGGCGGCAGGCGCCTCCGCGGCAGGCGCGTCGCCGGCCGGGATCTCACCCGACTCCTTCTTCTCCAGCACGCCGCCAAGGGCGATCGCGAGACCCGACACGAGGCCGTTGAGGCTCCGTGCGAGGCCGGTGATCGGCGAGGCGACGATCCCGACGAGCTGGCCGTACAGCACCTGGCGCGAGGGGAGCTTGGAGATGGCGGTGACCTGCGCGGCGTCGAGCGCCTCGCCGTTCATGAGTCCGCCCTTGAACGGCAGCAGGTCGCCGCCGGAGGACCGCTGGAAGTCGGCGATCGCCTTGGCGGCGGCCGCTGCATCCCCGCGGACGAACATGAGCGCCGTCGGGCCGACCAACAGCTCCTTGAGCTGCTGGGCCTCGGCCTGGTCGGCGGCACGCTCGGTCAGCGTGTTCTTGACGACGCGGAACGACGCGTCCGCATCGCGGAGCGAGGTACGGAGTCCTGCGACCTGCGCGACGGTGATGCCGCGGTAGTCGACGGCGATGACCGCCTCGGACTCCTTGATCTGATCAGCGATCTCGGCGATCGCTGTTGCTTTCTGGTCCCTGTTCACGGGCCTCCTCTGCCGGGCTTGTCGCGGATGCGCGTCCGCGTGCCGGCGGTCTCAGGACGGCTCGGGTGTCGAACGGTGATTACGCGGCAGCAGCCGCGGTCTCAGCGTTCTCCAGCCCGAGGATGTCGCGGGTACGGGACGGGTCGACCTTGATGCCCGGGCCCATCGTCGATGCGATGGTGACCGTGCGGAGGTACCGACCCTTGGCCGCCGAGGGCTTCGCGCGGATGAGCTCCTCGATGACGGCGGCGTAGTTCTCCAGCAGCGCCTTCTCCTCGAAGGACGTCTTGCCGATGTTCAGGTGCACGATGGCGGTCCGGTCGGTGCGGTACTCGACCTTGCCGGACTTCGACTCCTCGACGGCCCTGGCCACGTCCATCGTGACCGTTCCGACCTTCGGGTTCGGCATCTTGCCCTGCGGGCCCAGGATGCGGCCGAGACGGCCGACCACGGGCATCATGTCGGGCGTCGCGATCGCGACGTCGAAGTCGGTGAAGCCCTCTTCGATGCGCTTGGCCAGATCGTCGCCACCGACGACGTCGGCGCCGGCCTCCTCGGCCTCGCGCACCTTGTCGCCCTTGGCGAAGACGGCGATCTTCACGTCCTTGCCGAGGCCGTTGGGAAGGGCGATCGTGCCGCGGAGCTGCTCGTCGGCGTGGCGGACGTTGAGCCCGGTGCGGATGTGCACCTCGACGGACTCGTCGAACTTCGCGCGCTTGAGCTCCTTGACGAGCTTGATCGCCTCGGCCGGCAGGTACTCGTGCTCGCGATCGACCTTGCTCTTGGTCTCGACGTAGGTCTTGCCGTGCTTGGCCATGGTCAGACGACCTCCACGCCCATGCTGCGGGCCGTGCCTTCGATGATCTTGGATGCCTGATCCACGTCGTGCGCGTTCAGGTCCCCCAGCTTCTTCTCGGCGATCGCGCGGATCTGGTCCTTCGTGATCTTGCCGACCTTGTCGCGGTGCGGCTCGCCGGAGCCCTTCTCGAGGCCGATGGCCTGCTTGATGAGCACCGCGGCGGGCGGCGTCTTCGTCACGAACGTGAACGAACGGTCTTCGAAGACCGTGATCACGACCGGGATGATCGTGCCGGAGTCCTGCTGGGTCTGGGCGTTGAACGCCTTGCAGAACTCCATGATGTTGATGCCGTGCTGACCGAGCGCGGGGCCGACCGGCGGTGCCGGGCTGGCCTGTCCGCCGACAGCCTGCAGCTTGATCTGGGTGAGGACCTTCTTGGCCATACGAGTAACGCCTTCTAGATCTTCTTGACCTGGTCGAAGCCCACCTCGACGGGCGTCTCACGACCGAAAATGGATACCAGCACCTTCAACTTCTGCGCGTCCTGGTTGATCTCCGAGATCTCCCCGGAGAAGTCCGAGAGCGGCCCGGAGATGACCTTGACGGACTCCCCGATGGAGAACTGCGCCTTCGTGGCGACCTTCTGCGCGACCTCGCGGTGCAGCAGGCGATCGACCTCGGGCTGGGTCAGCGGGACGGGCTCGTTGGAGGCGCCGACGAAGCCGGTCACCCCGGGCGTGCCCTTGACGAGCTGCCACGAGTCCTCGTTGAGGTCCATGTTGACCAGCACATAGCCGGGCATGGTCCGCTTCTCCTGCGAGACCTTCTGCCCGTCCTTCATCTCCGAGACGGTCTCGGTCGGGACGACGACGGAGCGGATCGCACGACGCTGCCCGAGGGAGCTCGCGCGATGTTCAAGGTTCGATTTGACCTTGTTCTCGTGTCCGGAATAAGTGTTTACGACGTACCAGCGATACATGAAAGTTCCGTAGGGCCGCTAGAGGATGAAGTCGACGACGCGTTGGGCAACCCAGTCGGCGAGGCCCAGGTAGGCCCCGGCGACGATGACGAAGCCCACGACGACGCCCGTCGCCTGGGAGACCTGGCGGCGATCGGGCCACTGAACGCGCTGAAGCTCGGCCCAGGACGCCTTCAGGAAGTTCCAGAACCGCGGACCGCCATGGGCCTTGACCGGCGCGCCGCCGCGGGTCCGGGCCAGCTCGCGATCCTCGTCGTCGACGTCACCGTCGTCGTCGAGATCGCCGACCTGCTCGGTGGCCTGACGGTCGAGCTCCTCGTCGGAGGCGTCCGTCGGGGTTCCCTCGGCGCCGCTGACCAGCCCGGCCTCGAACTCCTCGACCTGCCCGGAGGCGTGGTCGAGCTCGCCCGGGACGTTCTCCCGGTGCGGTTCGGTGGGCTCAGGGCCCGGGTTCGACGAGTCCTTCCCGTCGGTCTGTCGGTCAGAGGTCATGGCGGACCTTCAGGAGACCTAGCGGGTCTCCCGATGGCTCGTGTGGCAGCGGCACCACTTGCAGAACTTCCGCAGGGTCACGCGGTCAGGCGTGTTCCGCTTGCTCTTATTCGTCTGGTAGTTGCGCCGCTTGCAATCCTCGCAGGCGAGGGTCACAGCGATACGCACGTCTCCGCGGGCCACGGGCAGGCTCCCGTCGAGGTGAACTGGAAAAAGTCTGGCGACCTGACCCGGGGCAAAGAAACGACTCGCCCCGGAGCGAGTCGACTTCAGAGGATAGCGTGGTTGGGGCCCGAACGGCTTGCGGGACTCCCGGACGTCAGGCCCTGGCCGATGCTGCGGGGTCGAGGCGCCGCACGGCTCGACTCCCGGACCTCAGGCCCTGGCCGATGCTGCGGGGTCGAGGCGCGTCATCTGCACCGAGGCGTCCAGCTCGGCCCCGGCCGCCCCGCGGTAGACGCCCTTGATCGGGGGCACGTCGCCGTAGCGCCGGCCATGGCCGATCTTGACGTGCGTCTCCCCCGCCAGCACCCGGTTGGTCGGGTCGGCGCCGACCCAGATCGGCTCGCCGCGCCCGCCGGTGCCGGGCAGCAGCGCCTCGATCCAGGCGTGCGTCTGGACCTCCACCGACGCCGTGCCGCCGTCCTGGGGCGCGGAGAACAGGTAGCCCGAGACGTACCGCGCGGCGATGCCGTTGCGGCGCAGGAGCACGAGCGCGAGGTGCACGAAGTCCTGGCAGACGCCGGCGCCCGCGTCGAGGAGGTCCTGGATCGTCGAGCCCACGTAGGTCACGCCGGGGCGGTAGGCGAAGCGGTCGGGGATGAGCTCGCACAGCCAGCGGACCGTCGCCAGCGGCGTGCGGGCGCGCGCGATGTCCAGCAGCTCGGCCAGCTGGTCGTCGGCGGGCTCGTCGTCGGCCGGCAGGAGATACTCGCCGGCGGCCTCGGCGTAGGTGTCGCCGTCGAGGTGCTCCCACGGCGCCTCTGGCGGCTCGGCCGGCTCCGACGTCACGACGCGAGCGCGCACGTCGATCGTCAGGTGGTCATGGGGCCGCGCGACGCCGAACTCGAGGACCTCGGTGCCGAAGTAGTCGACGTGGCGCGTGATGCGCGCCTCCGGATCCAGCCGCACGTGGAACTCGTCGCAGCGCTGCGACGACGTGGTCGCCGGGCGCACGCGGAGCGCGTTGAGGTTGTCGGCGACCGCCACGCCGTACTTGTAGGAGGTGCAGTAGTGGATGTCGTAGTTCATGCGACCACCGTTCCGGCGGCCTGGGCGGCACCGGCGAAGTAGCGCTCGGCGATGTCGGCGTCGACCAGCGCGAGCTCGCTCTGCACGAGCGCGCAGGCTTCGGCCAGGTTGCCATCCTCGGCGGCGGCACGGCCGCGGAACTCCAGGTCGGCCGCCAGGCGGCTGAGGCGCAGGACCGGCTCGGAGCTGCGCGGCGCGGCATCGGCGTCGCTGAGCGCGTGGTGCACCGCGTCGACCGAGGCGGCGACGGAGTCCGGGTAGGCCCGCTCGTAGAGCAGGAAGCGCGCGACCGGTCCCGCGTTGGCCGGCGCCGGCACCGCGCGCCGGAAGGCCTGGAACCCGCCGACGGCCTGCAGCAGGGCGAGCGCCTGCCCGTCGCGCACGCCGTCGGGGTGGGCGGGATCGGCGGCCTGCTCGCCGGAGGCCGGCATCGCCACGCGGAGCATGCGCAGGACCATGTCGGCGGACTCGATCCGCCCGCCGGCGACGAGGAACGCGCGCGCCTCGTCGCGCAGCATGGTGCGGCTCGTCAGGCCCCAGAACAGGGCGCTGCGCTCCTTGACGTACTGAAAGACGGAGTACGGGCCCATCTGCATGCGGCCCGCCAGGTCGCCGGCGCCCAACGCCAGGTCGGTGGTGTTCACCGCCTCCCACATCTCGGCCGAGACGACGTCGCGCACCGTGCGGGCGCCCTCGCGCGCCCGGGCCACGCAGGAGACCACCGAGGCGGGCTCGTCGCGCGCGAGCGTCATGCGCGTGAGCACCTCGTCGCGGCGGACGGGCCGCCCGTCGCTCTCGGCGCCCATGATCGCGAGGATCGAGCCCCAGCCCAACCGCACGCCCGAGGGATCGTCCGGCCGGCCCTGGAGGCTGGCCTGGAAGACGCCGTCGAGCATGCGCGCGGTGTGCTCGGCGCGCGCGACGTTGCGGCCCAGCCAGAACAGCTCCTGGGCGATGCGCGAGAGCATCAGGCGCCGTCCTGCTGTTGTTGTTGCTGTTGCTGGTTGTGCCAGTCGGCGCCGTAGCGCAGCCCCGGCATGGTCGTCGGGACGACGTGGTGCAGCGCCGTGTCGCTCATCCCGGGGGCCGGCTCGTCCTCGAGCACCCACGTGTCCTTCGAGCCGCCGCCGCGCGACGAGTTGACGATCATCGAGCCCTCGGCGAGCGCGACCCGCGTGAGGCCGCCGGGCACGATCCGGATCGTCTCGCCGAACACCGCGAACGGGCGCAGGTCGACGTGACGGGGCGCGAGCCTGCCGTCGTGCATCGCGGTCGGCACCGTGGAGAGCTGCACGACCTCCTGGGCGATCCAGCGCTGGGGCTGGGCCCGGATGACGTCGGCGAGGCCGTCGAGCGTCGTCGTGTCGGTGCTCGGGCCGATGAAGACGCCCTTGCCGCCCGACTCGCCCGTCGGCTTGAACACCAGCTCGGCGCGCCGGGCCAGCGCCGCCTCGCGCTGGGCCTCGTCGGCCATGAGGTAGGTCGCCACGTTGTCGAGGATCGGCTCCTCGCCGAGGTAGAAGCGGATCATCTCCGGCACGTAGTGGTAGATCGCCTTGTCGTCGGCGACGCCGGTGCCCAGCGCGTTGGCGATCGCGACGGTCCCCGCGCGGTAGGCGCGCACGAGGCCCGGGACGCCGAGCAGCGAGTCGGGCCGGAACTCGAGCGGGTCCACGAAGTCGTCGTCGAGGCGGCGGTACACGGCGTGCACGCGGCGCAGCCCCGCCGTCGTGCGCATGTAGAGGACGTCGTCGCGCACGACGAGGTCGGACGCCTCGACGAGCTCGACGCCCATCTGCCGCGCGAGGAACGCGTGCTCGAAGTAGGCGGAGTTCATCGAGCCCGGCGTCCAGACCACGACGGTGGCCTCATCCTCGGCGCTCGGCGCCGCCGAGCGCAGGGCCGCCAGCAGGAGCTGCGGGTAGTGATCGACCGGGCGCACCCGGTGGTGCTGGAAGAGCTGCGGGACCAGGCGCGTCATCGCGACGCGGTTCTCCAACACGTAGGAGATGCCCGACGGCGTGCGGACGTTGTCCTCCAGGACCTTCCACGAGCCGTCGGCGTCGCGCACGAGGTCGCAGCCGGCCACGTGGCAGTACACGCCGCCCGGTGGCCGCACCCCGTGGGCGGCGCGCGCGAAGTGCGAGCGGCTGACGATCAGCCGCCACGGGACGATGCCGGCCCGCACGATCTCGCGCTCGTGGTAGACGTCGTCGATGAAGCGATTCAGCGCCCGGATGCGCTGCGCGAGGCCGCGCTCGATGTGGTCCCACTCGCGCGCCGGCAGGATCCGCGGGACGAGGTCCAGCGGAAACGGCCGGTCCTTGACCGGCCCCTCCTCCCCCGTCGCGTCGAAGGTGATGCCCTGCTGCAGGAAGATCGCGTCCCGGCGGTGGCCGGCGGCCGACAGCAGCTGCGGGCCGAGCCGCGCGAGCTCGGCCGCGAGCGCCACGGCGTGCGGCCGCGGGACGTTCCCGGGGCCGAAGACCTCGTCGTAGTGGCCGGGCGTCGCCTGGTAGGCGGCCGGATCGTCGGTGACCAGCGGATCGGACAGGGTGGGGATCCTGTACCCAGAACCCGGCACGATCTGTGGACCGCGGTCGAAATCGGCGGTGGGCTCGCTGTACGAGCGGTCGAGTGCGTGTAGGTAGCGTCACGCAATCGTCCGGCGGTAGCATGGGGTCCATGCTCGGCCGCACCTATGAGAGCCAGCAGTGCTCGGTCGCTCGCACCCTGGAGCTGGTCGGCGAGCGCTGGACGCTCCTGATCGTCCGCGACGCGTTCCTGGGGGTCCGCCGGTTCGGCGACTTCGCCGAGCGCCTCGGCATCGCGCGCAACGTCCTGCAGGACCGGCTGGAGCGCCTGGTCGAGAGCGGGATCCTCGTCAAGGTGCCCTACCACGAGCACCCGCTGCGCCACGAGTACCGCCTGACCGACATGGGCCGCGACCTGTGGCCGTCGATCGTCGCGCTGCTGCAGTTCGGCGACAAGCACCTGGCCAGCCCCGCGGGGCCGCCGATGCTCCTGGTGCACCGCGGCTGCGGCGGCCGGCTGGACGACCGGCGCGTGTGCCGCACCTGCGGCGAGCAGCTCGAGCTGGGCGACGT
>JAWVGD010000232.1:0-6446 GCA_033855515.1 Baekduia sp. | reverse complement strand
CGCGCGCGCCACCAGCGTCGCGACCCGCCGCAACGCCGCCTGCTCTGCGACCAGCGCGCTCGGATCTTCGCCGCTCAAGCGCGCTCATCCCCTCACGCGCGCCACCTCGACGCGGGCGGACATCGATCGGAGCGGTCGCGACAGCAAGCGTGGCACATCGCACTGCAAGCGTAGCCCCGCCTCGCCCCGACAGGAAACCCCGCTCGCCCAGCCTCCTCGACGCGCTACTCGATGATTCCCACGCTGGGACGGATCGTCAGCTCCTCGTCCGACGCAACCGCCATGACCCCGCGCTCCGGGAAGATCTTGACGAGTGTGTAGTAGAGAACGCCGCCTACCACTGCCGCGCTGGTGAAGCTCAGATCGACCCCGCTCACGTGCCGGGTGAGGGGCCCGGTGATGATGCTCGTCGAGGTGAACAGCGTGCCGATCGCCACCGCGGCACCCCAGGCGACGAGCGCTCTGATGTTGAAGCCGCCGGTGAACCAGTAGATGCCCGTCTTCGCGCGGCCCGCGAACGCCTGGAGATCCTTGGGCTCGTACCGCCCATGTCGCATCAGGTGCCCGATGGTCATGATGACCATCCACGGGGTGCACGTGATCAGCATCAGCGTCGCGAACGCCTCGATCGACTTGATCGCGTTGAAGCCGATCAGCCCGATGTACGCAGCGGCGAGCCCGATCGCGCTGATGGCGAACGTGAGCTGCGCGCGCGTGAGACGCCAGAACATGGCCTGAAGGTCCAGCGCGGCGTTGTAGACGCACATGGCGGCGCTCTCGATGTTCGCCAGCCCGCCAGGAGCAACCATCAGGAGGATCGCGAACCAGAGCGGCGACACCGCCGGGAAGCCGACCGCGAAGGCGGTCTTCGGATCCTCGAACGTCGTGGTCGCGAAGGCGGCGACGAGCTCGGCCAGCCAGCAGCCCGCGAAGATGCCCACCCCTGCCGCAAGCGCGCACGTCCTGGCCTTCGCCGTCGAGGGGACGTAGCGGCCGTAGTCGCCGATGAACGGCCCCCAGGTGATCGGCAGCAGAGCGGCAAACACCATCGTCAGCGCCCACGTCGGCCAGTACGCGTCGAGCAGGTAGCTCCCGCCGTCGAGCGCGCGGAACTTGCCGGCCAGGACGATCAGCGCCAGAAGCGAGACCGCCGCGCTCGCGATGGCGATGAAGCGGAAGCTTGCCACCAGCGTCGCGTGCCCGTAGATGGCGAGCACGAACGAGACGAGCGACACGACGAGCATCGCGATCGACAGCGCGACGTTCCCGGTGCCGGTGCCGATGAGCCGGTGGAGGACCACGATGATCGTCTGGCCCGAGGTCCAGACGAGGATCGCGAAGAACGCCAGTCCGATGACAAGGCTGATCAGCGAGCCGAGGTAGCGCCCCTTCACGCCGAAGAAGGCGCCGCTCGAGACGGCGTTGTTGGTCCCGGTCTTCGGGGACTGGATCGCCACCCCGGTGAAGATGAGCGAGCCGAGCGCGACGCCGACGGTGACGGCCGTGAAGGTGCTCCACCAGCTGAGCCCGAAGACGATGCCAAGCGACCCGAACACCATGTTGCCGAAGCCGAATTGCGGCCCGAACAACGCACACGCGAGGTCGCGCGGATGCGAGTGGCGATCACGTTCGGGGACGTAGTCGATCCCGCGTGCCTCGACCCGGCCGATCGCGTCGGCCGACTCTCGTGGTGCCGGTACGGATGCCGCCGCCGGGTTGTCCATGAGGCGCTCTTCTTGAGGCTACTGGGGTTCGAGGCTACGGCCGATGACGTCCTCACGCCGGCGGCGGCCGCGGTTCGATCAGGTCGCGTCCGGGCCGGCCTCGGCGTCCGCGTCGGCCTCGTCGGTCGCGCGCACCTGCCGCAGCGCGGCCCGGGCGGCCTCGATCGTGCGGCTCTCCGGCGTGCGCGCGGCCTGCGGCGGGCGCCAGTCCGGGATCAGCCGGGTCCGGGCGCCGTGCCAGCGGCTGCGTGCCACGCCCGGCCTGCGCGGGGGTGCCGGTCGTCGTTGCACGGTGTCTCCTCAGGCGTCGAAGTACAGGGCGAACTCCCAGGGGTGCGGCCGCAAACGGATCTCGTCGATCTCTGACCGCTTCTGGTCCACGTAGGCCTCGAGCATGTCGCGGGTGAACACGTCGCCGACCAGGAGGAACTCGTGGTCGGCCTCCAGCTCGGCCAGCACCTGCTCGAGCGAGGTGGGGACCTGGGCGATCGCCGCCTGGCGCTCGGGCGGGAGCTCGTAGAGGTTCTCCTCGACGGGGTCGGGGGGCTCGATGGCGTGGCGGATGCCGTCGAGGCCGGCCATCAGCAGCGCCGAGAACGCGAGGTACGGATTGGCCGTGGGATCCGGCGAGCGGAACTCGACGCGCTTGCTCTTGGGGGAGGAGAAGTACACGGGCACGCGCACCGCGGCCGAGCGGTTTCGCTGCGAGTACAGGAGGTTGATCGGCGCCTCGTAGCCCGGGACCAGGCGCTTGTAGGAGTTGGTCGTCGGCGCGCAGAAGGCCAGCAGTGCGGGCGCGTGGGTCAGAAGGCCGCCGACGTAGTGGCGCGCCGCCTCCGACAGCAGGCCGTAGCCGGACTCGTCGAACATCAGCGTCTCGCCATCGCGCCACAGCGACTGGTGGGTGTGCATGCCCGAGCCGTTCTCCGCGAAGATCGGCTTCGGCATGAAGGTGGCGGTCTTGCCCGCCCGGCGTGCGACGTTGCGCACCACGTACTTGTAGAGCTGCATCGCGTCGGCCATCCGCAGCAGCGGTGCGAAGCGCAGGTCGATCTCGGCCTGGCCGGGCCCGCCGACCTCGTGGTGATGGACCTCGACCTCGACGCCCATGCGCTCGAGCGTCAGCGCCATCCGGCCGCGCAGGTCGGCGAGGGTGTCCAGCGGCGGGGCCGGGAAGTAGCCCTGCTGGGAGCGGTTGTGGTAGGCGAGGTTCGGCGCGAGCCGGTCGCCGTCGGTGCCGAAGCCGGCGCCGGCGTTCCAGAAGCCCTCGCTGGAGTCGACCTCGTAGAAGCCGCGGTTGGGCTGTTGCCCGTAGGCGACGTGATCGAAGATGTAGAACTCGGCCTCGGGGCCGAAGTACGCCGTGTCGGCGATGTCGCTGTCGCGCAGGTGGCGCTCGGCCTTCCGCGCGACGTGCCGCGGGTCGCGGGCATACCACTCCCCGGTCACGGGGTCGCGCACGTCGCAGACCAGGGAGAGCGTCGGCTGCTCGTGGAACGGGTCCATCACCGCGCTCACAGGATCGGGCACCAGGAGCATGTCGGACTCGTTGATCTCCTGGAAGCCGCGGATCGACGAGCCGTCGAAGCCCGCGCCCTCGGTCAGCAGGTCCTCCTCGAGCTCGCGCACGGCGACGGCGAAGTGCTGCCAGGTGCCCGGCAGGTCGGTGAACTTCAGGTCGACCAGGAGGGCCCCTTGGTCGCGCGCGAACTCGACGACGTCCTCGGGCCGCGGCCGCGCGCCGTCAGTCGTCCGGATGGAGAGCGGCGGACCAGCCACGGCGGCCTGCGCCTCGGTCAGCGCCACGGTGACTCCCTTCGGGGATTCGTGGGAACAGCCAGACGCTACGCCTGCGGCCGCCGGCCGGAAAGTGCCGATCGGGCCAGGTCGACTTGGCCTCGCGGTCCATCCGCCCCGATCCTCCGCTCCATCAGCCCAAGCCGGAGGAAGCTCGACGGCAGCTACGAACTGCCACCGATCACCCGCGGCGACTGAGGCGCCGCCGCGAGCAGCATGTCCCACGCCCGCTGCACGTGCTGGAGCTCGGTGTGCTCTTGGCCGACGGACAGGCGGAGGACGAAGCGGCCGTCCACGCGGGCGTGGGTGAGGAAGATCTGGCCCGCGTGGTTGACGTCGTGCAACAGGCGCTCGGTGGCCGCGTCGCCGGCCACGTGGCGGAAGCAGACGAGGTTGAGGGGGACCGGGGCCGCCAGCTCGAACGCGGAGGACGCCGTGACGGCCTCGGCGAACCAGCGGGCGGCCTCGACGTGGCGGCGGACCATCGCACGCAGCTGCTCGGCGCCGTAGCTGCGCAGGACGAACCAGAGCTTCAAGGCCCGGAAGCGGCGGCCGAGCGGCACCTGCCAGTCGCGATAGTCGATCACCGCCCCGGTGTCGGTCGCGGCGTTGACGAGGTACTCCGGGGAGATGCTCAGCGCCTGGATCAGGCTCGCGCGCTGCCGCACGTACAAGCAGCTGCAGTCGAAATTGGTGAGCAGCCACTTGTGCGGGTTGAAGCAGTAGCTGTCGGCGCCGTCGAGCCCATCCTGCAGGTGACGGAACTCCGGGCAGATCGCCGCGCTGCCGGCCATGGCGGCGTCGACGTGCAGCCACGTCCCGTGCTCGGCACACGCCGCCCCGATCTCGGGCAGCGGGTCGACCGCGCCGGTCGCGGTCGTGCCGACGGTCGCCGCCACCAGGCACGGGATCGCGCCTGCCGCCCGGTCGGCGGCCAGCATCGTCCGCAACGCGTCGGGGTCCATCGAGTGATCCGCTCGCGTGGGGACGCGGCGGAGGTTCTCGATGCCGAGCCCGGCGATCCGGACGGCCTTGTCGATCGAGCTGTGAGCTTGATCGGTGGCGTACGCCGTCAGCGGCACCCGCGCGCCCACGCGGTTGACCTCGCCGTCGGTGACCCGCTCGCGCGCGGCCAGCAGGGCACAGAGGACGGCGCTCGACGCGCTGTCCTGGATGACGCCGCCGCCCGGTCCGTCGGTGCGGAAGGCGGCCGGGAGGCCGAGCAGGTCCACGAGCCAGTCCAGGACCAAGGACTCCAACTCGGTGCACGCCGGGCTGGTCAGCCACATCATGCCCTGCACGCCCAGCCCCGCCGCGGCCAGCTCGCCGAGGATCGACGGTCCGGAGCGGTTGGCGGGGAAGTAGCCGAAGAAGTTGGGGGACTGCCAGTGGGTGAGGCCCGGCAGGACGATCGCGTCGAGGTCGGCCAGGATCGTGGAGAACTCCTCCGGCTGCTCGGGCGCCGCGATGGGCAGCTGCGAGCGCACCCAGCCCGGCTCGACGTCGGACAGCACGGGATAGTCCTCGACGTTGAGCATGTACTCGGCGATCCAGTCCACCAGCTCGTGACCGCTGCGCCGGAACTCTTCGGGGTTCAACGCCTACACCTCCAACACGTCGTCGAGCGGGCCGGCGAACGCCCGCGCCCGAGCGCGTGCACCGGATGGGCCACCTCGGGCAGCTCGCGATACGCGCCGCGGGGGACCAGCTCCGGCAGCTTCGCAGAGACGAGCCGGTGATGACCCGTTCCACCTGTGGATACATTGTTCAAACCGCTGTACGCTCTGCGTATGACCGGTGGACTCGCTGGAATCGACCTACTCGATCAGGACCTCTTCGCCGACCACGAGCCGTGGGAGGTGTTCGATCGCCTGCAGCGCGAAGCGCCGGTCTACTTCCATCACGAGCGCGACGGCCGCGGCTTCTGGGCATTGACGAAGTACGAGGACGTCCAGACGGTGCTCCGCGATCCCAAGACCTTCTCGTCGGAGACGGGTGGGGCGGCGATGATCGAGGATCTGCCCGAGGACGTCCTCGAGGCGCGCCGCAACTTCCTCGAGTTCGACCCGCCCAAGCACGGGCGCTACCGGCGGCTGATCTCGACGCAGTTCACGCCCGGCGCGGTGGGGCAGTACGAGGAATGGCTGCGCGGGCTGATCCGGGCGCGGCTCGACCGTGTGCTGCCGCTCGGGGAGTTCGACCTCGTCGAGGAGCTCGCCGCGCCCATCCCGATCCGGGTCCTCGGGCACGTCCTCGGGCTGCCCGAGGAGGTTCTGCCGCGCCTGATCGAGCTGGGCGACCGGCTGCTGGTCGACACGGACCCCGAGTACGTCGGTGAGCTGGCCTATGCCGGGGAGCTCCAGGAGCATCGCTACAAGCCGTTCGGCTCACCCTGGGCCGAGGAGCTGTGCGCGCTGGGCCGCGAGTACTACGCCGACCGTCGATCCTGCCCGCGCGACGACGTGCTGACGAAGATCGCCGTGGCCACGATCGACGACGAGCCCCTCTCGGAGCGCGATCTCGACAACATGTTCGCGCTGATGATCGTGGCGGGCAACGAGACGACCCGTCAGGCGATCTCGCTCGGCACGCTCGCCCTCGCCCAGCACCCGGCGGAGTACGCGCGCCTGCGCGAGGATCCGTCCCTGATCGATTCGGCGGTCGACGAGTTGCTGCGCCACTCCGCGCCCGTGTGGTTCTTCCGCCGCACGGCGACCCGCGACGTCACGATGCGCGACGTGCACATCGCCGCCGGCGACAAGGTCGTCGTGTGGTTCTCGGCCGCCAACCGCGATCCCGAGAAGTACCCCGATCCGCACCGCCTCGACGTGGGTCGCGCCGCTCACGACCACCTCACGTTCGGGCGAGGCGGTCCACACCACTGCCTCGGGGTCCATCTCGCCAAGCTGGAGCTCCGGGTCTACC
>JAWVGD010000231.1:0-6619 GCA_033855515.1 Baekduia sp. | reverse complement strand
GCGGCGGGGACCTCGACCACCTCGGTCTGCACGTCCTCGGGGAGCGCGAGCGTCACCGCGCCGGTCTCGGCCGGGTCGGTGAGCACGCGCATCGCCGCCAGCGCCGCGCCGACGAGCTGCTCGGGGCGCTCGATGCGCTCGAAGTACCGCGACACCGGGCGGAACGCGTCGTTGACCGACAGGTTGCCGTCGTGGGGCGCCTCGAGCTGCTGGAGCACCGGGTGCGGCCCGCGGGTCGCGAAGGTGTCGCCGGGCAACAGCAGGACCGGCAGGCGGTTGACGGTCGCCAGCGCTGCGCCGGTGATCATGTTCGTGGCTCCGGGCCCGACCGACGAGGTGCATGCCCAGGCGCCGAGGCGGTTCATCTGCCGCGCGTAGCCGGCGGCGACGTGGACCATGGCCTGCTCGTTGCGCGCCGGGACGTAGCGCAGGAGATCGGCGTGCTGCTGCAGCGCCTGGCCCATGCCGGAGAGGTTGCCGTGGCCGAAGATGCCGAGGCACCCGGCGAAGAACGGCGTCCGGACGCCGTCGCGCTCGACCTCCTGGACGGCGAGGAAGCGCACGAGCGCCTGGGCCACCGTGGCGCGGATCATGGTGGGGTCGCTCCTGTTGTTGTCGGTCATGCTCCGACCCGCTCTCCGACGAGGCCCTGCAGGTCTT
Organism: Baekduia sp.; assembly: GCA_033855515.1. Classification (GTDB taxonomy): domain Bacteria; phylum Actinomycetota; class Thermoleophilia; order Solirubrobacterales; family Solirubrobacteraceae; genus Baekduia. The sequence goes on along the minus strand of JAWVGD010000231.1, from coordinate 5,959 downwards.
CGGTGTAGGGCATGTCGTCGGCGCACGCAAGACGGGAGGCGACGAACGCGCCTGCGGCGTTGGCCCAGCGAAGCGTGCGCTCCAGGTCCCAACCGGCCAGCAGCGCGTGCACGAGCGCGCCGCCGAAGGCGTCACCGGCGCCGAGGCCGTTGACGACGCCGAGGTGCGTGACGGGCGGGACCTCCACGACGCCCGCCGCGGTGCGCGCCATCACGCCGGCCGGTCCCTGCTTGACGATCGCGATCTCCACGCCCAGCTCCAGCAGCGCCGCCGAGGCCTCCAGCGGATCGCGCGTGCCCGTGGCCACGAACACCTCGTCGCGGTTGCCGACGGCGACGGTCGCGTGGCGCAGCGCCTCGCGGGCCAGCGCACCGGCCTCGTGCTCGTCGGTCCAGAACATCGGGCGGTGGTCGAGGTCGTGGACGGTGACCGCACCCGTGCCCGCGTCGTCGCGGGCCTCCAGCGCGGCCAGCGTCGCGGTGCGCGACGGCTCGGCGCTGAGGCCGGTCCCGGTCGTCCAGAACACGCGCGCGGCGCGGATCGCGTCGAGGTCGAGCTCGCCGGCGGTGACGGTCATGTCGGGCGCGGCCGGCTCGCGGTAGAACAGCAGCGGGAAGTCGTCGGGTGGGTGGATCTCGCAGAAGACGACCGGCGTGCGCAGCGTCGGGTGGGTCCCGACCCAGCGGTCGTCGACGCCGAACTCGCCGAGCGTCCGGCGGATGTAGGGCCCGAACGGGTCGTCGCCGACCTTCGTGATCACCGCGGCGCGGGCGCCCAGGCGCGCGGCCGCGACCGCGACGTTCGTGGGGCTGCCGCCCAGCGACTTGGCGAAGCTCGTGACGTCGGCCAGCGTCGCGCCGATCTGCTCGGGGTAGAGGTCCACGCCGACGCGGCCCATGGTGATGAGGTCGAACGGTTCCGGGGTCATGCGGTGCTCCAGGCGGTGTCGAGCTCGACGCGCAGGCGCGCGAGCGTCGTGTCGAGGTCGGGCAGCTCGGTGTCCAGCGCGGCGGCGGTGGCGGTCGCGTCCAGGCGCGTGTCGTACGGGACGGGCTGCGCGGGCAGCACGCCGGTCGGGGGCGGGCCGGTGCCCAGCAGGTCGCCGTCCAGCTCGAAGGCCTGGACGGCGCGCCGGGCCAGGGTGACGCGGTCGGCGTGCTCGCCGCCCACGCAGTGCAGGATGCCGGTCGTCTCGCGCTCCAGCGCCCGCCAGATCAGCTCGGCGGCGTCGGTCGCGAGCGTGGGCGTGGCCAGCGCGTTGAGTCCCGGGCCGTCCCACACGGTGAACGGGCGCTCGGCGCGCAGCGCCTCGACCAGCGAGGCGACGAGGTAGCCGAAGCCCGCGTCCTGCTCGCGCGGCGCCGACGGCCGCGCCCGGTGGGCGCCCTGCACGCCGGCGATGCGGGCGACCGTGCCGCGCTCGGCGCGCTCGGTGACCACGAGCTCGCTGGCCGCCTTCAGGAACCCATAGGCGTTGATCGGGTTGGGCGGCTCGTCCTCGGAGGCGGGGCCCTGCGTGCCGTCGAAGACCCAGTCGGTGGAGACCAGGACCATGTGCGCGCCGGCCGCGTTGGCGGCGTCGACGAGGTGCCGCGTCGCGCCGACGTAGGACGCCCACGCCGCGCGGCGGCGCTGGGTCAGCGCGCCGGGATCGTTGAGGATCGCCGCGTGGATCACCGCGTCGGGCCGGGTCGCCGCGACGCAGCGCCGCACCAGCGCGGCGTCGGTGAGGTCCACGTCGGCGTGGCCGGGCGCGAGGACCTCGGCACCGTGGCGCTCGCGCAGCACATGGGCGACGTTGGACCCCACGAACCCGCTGGCTCCGGTGAGCAGGACCCGCACGCTCAGTCCTCGTCGATCTCGGCGATGCGCACGGGGCGGCCCTCGCGCAGCGAGCGCCACGCGGCCAGGCCGATGACGAGCGGCGCACGCGCGTCGCGCGTGGTGACGGGCGGCGGCGTGCCCGCGGCGACCGCGGCGACGAACGCCTCCCACTCGCGCACGTAGCTCGGGACATAGCGGTCCAGGAAGAAGTACGGCAGCGTGGGCGAGCGCGTGCCCTCGGCGGTCCGCACGACACCCGTGTGCGCGAGCGGGTTCTCCGAGGCGGCCATCCCGCCGGCGCCGAAGACCTCGACGCGCTGGTCGTAGCCGTAGACCGCGCGGCGCGAGTTGTCGATCGCCGTCAGGCAGCCGTTCTCGTGCACGAGCGTGATCAGCGCCGTATCGACGTCACCGGCGTCGGCGACGGCCGGGTCGATGCGCGCCGCGCCGCGCGCGTAGACCTCGACGACCTCGCTGCCGGTGACGAAACGGGCCATGTCGAAGTCGTGGATGGTCATGTCCAGGAAGATCCCGCCCGAGACCTTCACGTAGGCCAGCGGTGGCGGTGCCGGGTCGCGGCTGGAGATGCGCACCAGGTGCGGGGCGCCGATCGAGCCGTCGGCCACGGCCGCCGCGACCGAGGCGTGCGCCGGGTCGAAGCGGCGGTTGAAGCCGATCTGGAAGGGCACGCCGGCGGCGTCGACGGCGCCCAGCGCACGGGTGACCTCGGCAAGGTCCAGCGAGACGGGCTTCTCGCAGAAGATCGCCTTGCCCGCCTGCGCGGCGGCGACGAGCAGGTCGGCGTGCGTGTCGGTGCTCGAGCAGATCGCGACCGCGTCGACGTCCGGGCTGCCCACCAGCTCCTCGACGGTGTCGGTGGCCGGGACGCGCAGGGTGTCGGCGACGTCGCGGGCCAGCGACCCGTGCGCGTCGAACACGGCGCCGACGGCTGCTCCCGGCACCTGCCGCGACAGCAGCTCGGCGTGCATGCGCCCGATGCGCCCGACGCCGATGACGCCGACGCGTAGCGGCGCGATCGCGGTGGCGGTGGCCGCTCCGTCCATCAGTCCTGCTCCTCCTCGAGTGCGATGACGTCCTCCCAGGTCCCGCTGCGCGCCGAGCTCAGCAGCGCCTCCTGCACGCGCGCCCATTGGAGGGCGTCCTCGAAGCCCGGCGCGAACGGTCGCTCCTCGGCGACCGCCCGGCAGAACTCGTAGTCCTCGATCACCACGAGGTCTTCGAAGCCGATCGGGTTCCCCGCGCCCGGCACGAACGCGCCGTGGTAGGGGAACCGGTCGCCGCCGAGCACGGTCGTGTAGCCCGAGCCGCGGTCCCGGGTCGCGCGGTAGAGCTGCAGCTCGTTGAGCCGCTCGAGGTTCCAGCCGACCGCGCCCTGGGTCCCGTAGGCGTCGAAGGCCATCTGGCTCTCGGGCCCGATGATCGCGCGGCTCGCCTCGAAGGTCCCGCGCGCGCCGCCGGCGAACTCGCAGAGCATGCCGGCGTAGTCCTCGTTGGTGACCGCGCCGGTGGGGTCGCCGGGCTCTCCGCGCCCGTAGTGCGAGGCGCGGGTGGTTGGGGACGGACTCGGGAGGGGGCGCTCGCCGATGAACGTGGCCGTCGTGCCGACGACGCGCGTGATCGGGCCGAGCAGCATCTGGCCGAGGTCGACGGCGTGGCTGAGCAGGTCGCTGGTGACCCCGTAGCCGCCCTGGTCCTGCAGGAAGCGCCACGACAGCAGGCCGCGCGGGTCGCTGCCGTACATGGAGAAGAACCGGCCGCGGTAGTTGGTGATGTCGCCCAGCTCGCCGGTGGCGATCAGCTCCTTGGCGTACTGCACCAGCGGCGCCCAGCGGTAGTTGTAGCCCACGCCGCTGATGACGCCCGCACGGCGGGCCGCGCGCGCGGCGCGGGCGATGTGCTGCGGGGTGCCGCCGACCGGCTTCTCGCAGAACACGGCCTTGCCGGCCTGGGCGGCGGCCTCGACGAGCTCCAGGTGGAGCATGTTGGGCGCGGCGATGACCACGATCTCGACCTCGGGGTCGTCGATGACCCGCTGCCACTCGGCGCCCGCGCGGGCGAAGCCGAACGAGTCGACCGCCTCGCGCGCCAGCTCCGGCACCGGATCGCTGCAGGCGATCAACATGGGGTCGAACGTCCGGTCCGGCATGAGCGTCCGGATCCGCTGCATCGAGCGGCTGTGGGCCTGCCCGAGCCAGCCGAAGCCGATGACCCCCACCCCGATCGGGCGGCGCCGCTGGGTCGCGGCGGCGCCCGCCGCCTGGGCCGCGGTCGCGCTCACGCCGTGGCTTCCGGCTCGGCGAGGACCTGCTCGATCTCGTGCGTGAGCGCGTCGAGCTCCGCGCCGCCCGACATCTTCAGCACCAGCTCGTCGCGCGTGATCTCCGCCTTCTTCCAGCTGCCGAGCAGCCGGCCGCGGTTGAGGATGACGAAGCGGTCGCCGACCGGGTAGGCGTGGTGCGGGTTGTGGGTGATGAAGATCACGCCGAGCCCGCGCTTGCGCGCCTGGGCGACGTAGCGGAGCACCACGCCGGACTGCTTGACCCCGAGCGCCGACGTCGGCTCGTCGAGGATCAGCACCTTGGCCCCGAAGTAGACCGCCCGCGCGATCGCCACCGCCTGGCGCTCGCCGCCCGACAGCGTCCCGACCGGCTGGTCGGGGTCGCGCACGTCGATCCCCATCTTGCGCAGCTCGGAGACCATCGTCTCCTGGGCGAACGCGACGTCGACGCGCCGCATCGGGCCCCTGCCCTTCGTCGGCTCCGAGCCCAGGAAGAAGTTGCGCCAGATCGACATCAGGGGCACGGTCGCGAGGTCCTGGAACACCGTCGCGATGCCCTGCTCCTTGGCGTCGCGGGGCGAGCCGAAGTGGGTCTCCTGCCCCTCGACGAGCAGCTGGCCCTCGTCGTGGCGGTGCACGCCCGCGAGGATCTTGATGAACGTGGACTTGCCCGCGCCGTTGTCGCCGAGGACGCACGTCACCTCGCCCGCGCCGACCTGCACGCTGACGTCCTTGAGCGCCACGACGTTGCCGAAGTACTTGCAGACGTCGCGGACCTCGAGCAGCGGCACGCCGCCGCCGTTGCCGCCCGGCGTGGCCGCGGGCGTCGGGTTCTCGATGGTGCTCATCGACGGGCTCCTTCCGCGCGCTTGCGGATGTAGTTGTTGACGAGGACGGCGACCAGGAGGATCACGCCGAGGAACAGGAACCGCCAATCGGTGTTCCACCCCGAGAACTGGATCCCGATGAACGCCATCCCGATGATCACCGCGCCCAGCGCCGCGCCGACCGCCGACCCGAAGCCGCCGGTGAGCACGCAGCCGCCGACGACCGCGGCGATGATGTACTGGAACTCGTCGCCGACGCCCTGGCCGGCCTGGGTCGAGGCCAGGCGCAGGGCGATCATGATCCCCGTGAGCGCGCAGACGAACGACGTCGTCATGAACAGCCCGATCTTCACGCGGTTGACCGGGACGCCGACGTTGCGGGCCGCGTTGGCGTCGCCGCCCACGCCGAAGATCCAGTTGCCCACGCGCGTGCGGGCGAGGACCCAGGTGGCCAGCGCGGTGATGGCGATCCACCACAGCACGGTGATGCGGAAGTCGTGCGGCGCCCAGAAGCTGCCGCCGAAGATCTTGTTGGCGCTGTCGTAGCCCTTGGCCGTGTCGATGCCGCCGACCGAGACCTGGTTGGTGATGGCCTTGGTGACGCCGAGGTTGACGCCCTGCAGGATGAAGAAGGTCGCGAGCGTGACGATGAAGCTCGGGAGCTTGGTCGCCATGACGACGTAGCCGTTGACGAACCCGACCGCGGTCGCCGCCATCAGCGTCAGCACCATGGCCAGCCAGATGTTCATGCCGACCTTGGTGGCCAGGATGCCCATCATCAGGCCGGCCGAGCCGGTCATGACCCCGGCCGACAGGTCGAACTCGCCGCCGATCATCAGCAGCGCGACGACGACCGCGGGGATGCCGATCGTCGAGGCGACGTCGGTCCAGTTCGCGATGCCGTCCAGGCGCAGGAACAACGCGTTCTGGGTCCAGAAGAAGATCCCGACGACGACCGCCGCCAGGAGCGCGCCGATCTCCGGCCGGCGCAGGAGACGGGCCATCGCGC
>JAWVGD010000230.1:0-3949 GCA_033855515.1 Baekduia sp. | reverse complement strand
CGGGGCCGTCGGGCACCGTGTGCAGCGTGGCCGGCGGCGGACCGACGTCGGGCGGCGCGGTCGCGTAGTCGGCCACCGTCGGGAAGTCGGCGGCGAACGCGGCCAGCGCGACGACCATCGTGCGGTCATCCTGCACGAGGCGCGCGCTCAGCGAGGTCAGCGTGCGACCCGCGCGCTCGACGGTGACGTGGATCGCCGCGGGGCCGCCCGGGACCGGCGGGCGCAGGTAGTGCAACGTGAGCGACCGCGGGGCGCGCCCGGGGTCGGCGACCTCGGCCTCCATGGCCCGGAGGACCAGGGCGGCGATGTAGCCGCCGTTGGGGCCGCGCGGAACGGCCCACTGGTCGGAGATGTCGGCCGCCCACACGCCGTCGCCGGCGGGCGTCACGGCGGTGTCCCGCTCGAAGGCGGTCAGTGCCGGCGTCGTCGCCATCGCGCGCCGCGTCAGTCTTCTTCGTCGCCGCCGCGCTGGCGCCAGACCTCGACGCTCACCTCGTCGACGGGCAGCGGGATCGGCGGCTCGGGCTTGGCGGCCTTGACCCACACCTCGTCGGCGGAGTACTCGTCGAGCAGCCGGTCGGCGACGGCGGAGCACAGGCGCTCCAGCGTCTTGTACGACCGCTGCTGGGCGACGAGCGACACGGTGTTGCAGACCTCGCCGTAGTCGACGGTGTCCTCGACCATGTCGGTGACGGTCGCGTCGCAGTCGCCGACCTCCAGGCGGATGTCGAGGACCAGCCGCTGGCCGACCTCGCGCTCCGCGGCGCTGACGCCGTGGTGCGTGTACAGCGAGAGACCGCGGACCTCGATGGTCACTTCGGTCTGATCGCCCCCATCTTCCTCGAAGTCCTCGTCGTCCTCGACCTCGTCGGGCTCGAGGTCGTCGTCCGGCTCGTGCTCAGGCGCCATCGCGGTCCAACGTAGCAGCAGCGACCGTCAACGCCTGCCGCGATTCGGCGACGTCGTGCACGCGGAACACGCGCGCCCCGCGCTCCAGGGCGAGCACGTTGGCCGCGATCGTCCCCGGCACGCGGTCGTGCGGATCCGGGACGCCGGCGAGCTTGTGGATGAACGACTTGCGCGAGACGCCGATCAGGACGCGGAAGCCGAGCCCGACGATCTCGTCGGTGCGGCGCAGCAGCTCCAGGTTGTGGGCCAGCGTCTTGCCGAAGCCGATGCCGGGATCGAGGTCGATCCGGTCCTCGCGGATGCCTTCGCGCACGGCGAACTCCGCGCGCTCGGTCAGGAACGCCTTGACGTCATCGACGACGTCGACGTAGCGGGGGTTCTCCTGCATCGTGCGCGGGTCGCCGAGCATGTGCATCAGGCAGCACCGCGCCCGGTGGTCGGCCACGAGGCCGGCGAGGTCGGGCTCGGCGCGGAAGGCGGTCACGTCGTTGACGTAGCCGGCGCCGGCGCTCAGCGCCGCCTCTGCGACGGCGAGCTTGGTGGTGTCGATGGAGACCATCGCGCCCGCGCGCGCCAGGGCGCCGACGACCGGGACGGTCCGGCGCAGCTCCTCGTCCTGGGGCACGGGCAGCGCCCGGGGCCGCGTCGACTCGCCGCCCACGTCCAGGATCGCCGCGCCCTCGGCGGCCAGTTGCCGGCCGTGGGCGATCGCGGCGTCGGCCTCGAACCACTCGCCGCCGTCGGAGAACGAGTCCGGCGTGACGTTGACCACGCCCATGATCTCGAACGGGAGGCTCACCGCCGCAGACCCTAACGACCGCCGCGCTGCGGCCGAGGTGTCCAGGGCGAGCGCAGTTCCCTCAACTCGGGACAGATCGGCGTCGAGGAGAGGCCATGGACAGGCGCGCTCACCAACACGGCGCGCCGGCCGACCGGGACCGCTCCGGGCCCACCGCGGCGCAGCGCGCGCGGGACCGCTGGGGCGTCGACCGCGTCCGCCTCGTCCACGAACCCGTCGACGAGGACGAGCGCGACCTCGCCCGCGCGCTGCAGCGCCGGCTGCGCCATCTGCCCGTCGTGATGCTCCATGACCGCTTGGCGCCCGGCGCCCTGCTGGTCGAGCACCTGGCGGTCGGGCCCGGTGGCGTGACGATCGTCGCCGGCGCCGGGGAGCTGCCCGAGCCGTTACGCGTGCAACGCCTGCACGGGATCTTCGGTGCCCGCGCCGAGCTGCTGTGCGACGGCGCCGCCGAGGATCGCACCGCGCTGGTCGCGCCCGTGCGCCGGCGCGTGGCCGCCGTGCGCGAGGCCATCGAGGACATGGCGCCCGTGCTCGGCGCGCTGTGCCTGCCCGGCGACGGCGATCCGCGGCGGCTGCGCTCGCTCCAGGTCGAGGGCGTGCTCATCGGCGGCCCCAAGGCGGTGGCGGCCCTGACCGCGCGCGACGGCGACCTGCAGGACTACGAGCTGGCGTCGCTGGTCGACTGGCTCGATCAGCTCTGCCCGGCCGCCTTGGGCTGAGCGACCGCGGGGCCCCCCGCCTCAGGCCGGCGGGGCGATCACCTCGACCGTCCACGCCCCGCCCGCCCGCGCGGGCGCGTGCAGCGCCACGCGCCCGCCACCCCCGTCGTGCGCCAGCTCGGCGACGTCGGCGGGCGTGTCCGGCGCCTGCGGCGCCTCCAGCACGCGGCGCGCGACCGTGCCGCGAAACGCCTTGGCCATGTGGGAGATCGTCTTGCCGTCGGCGGTTGTCGCCTTGACCTCGACCGTCGTGGCGCGCTTGGCCCGCCACGCGGCCGCGTAGGTCCCCGAGCGCAGGTCGACGACCAGCGCGCCGGGCTCGTCGGGCAGCGCCTTGGCCAGCGCCGGGCGCCACCAGGCCGCCAGGCCGCCGTCGGTCAGGGTCGGCAGCCGCGCGCCCATCGACAGCCGGTAGGCGGGGATGTGGTCCTCCAGCGCGACGACGCCCCACAGCGCGCTGGCGACCAGCACGTGCGCGCGAGCGCGGGCCAGCGCGCCGGGCGCCAGGGTGGCGAGGTCCAGGTGCTGGAACAGGACGCCGGTGTAGACCTCGGCCGCCGGCGCCGCCGGAGCCTTCTTCAGCGCCCGGTCGCGGTCGACGTCGCCGGCCTGCCCGGGGCTCAGGCCCAGCGCGCCGGCGGCCGTCGCGCGCGGCCCCTTGGCGAGCTTGACGAGCGCGTTGAGCGCCTTGCGCCGCGGGGCGGTGAGCGCCGGCAGCGACAGCGTCGCCAGGTCGACGGGCGCGCCCGAGGCGGGCGCGAGCTTGCCCTCGGAGGGCGGCAGGAGGACGAGCACGGCGGCGCAGGCTAGTAGGTCACCGAACGACGACGGGCGGCCCGTGGGCCGCCCGTCGTCGGTGCGGAGAGGGCGCCGGAGCGCCGGCCGCTACGCCAGGTTCGGCTTCTCGGGGTAGTCGAGGCGCGCCTCGACCCCGCCACCGGCCAGGCCGGGACGCGGGAGCGGACGCGGGGCCTCGCGCCCGCTGCGCTCGGCCGGCGAGGCGGAGCCCGGCGGAAGCTCCTCGGGCGTCTCGTCGGGACCGAAGACGTCGAACTCGGACTTGCCGTCGAGAAGGGCGATGAACTCCTCCTTCTCGATCGTCTCGCGCTTGAGCAGGACCTCGCTGATCGTCGTCAGGCGCTCACGGTGCTCGCCGAGGATGTCCTTGGCGCGCTGGTGGGCGGACTCGACGATCCGGCGGATCTCGTCGTCGATCTCGCGGGCGATCTCGTCGGAGTAGTCGGGCTCGGACGAGAACTCGCGACCGAGGAAGGGCTGGCCGTGGTCGTGGCCGAAGACGCGCGGGCCGAGGCGCTCGGACATCCCGAAGCGCATGACCATCTGCTTGGCGGTCGCCGTGACCTTCTCGAGGTCGTTGGAGGCCCCCGTGGTGATCTCCTGGAAGACGATCTCCTCCGCGGCGCGGCCGCCGAGGGTCATCGCCATCGTGTCCTGCAGCTCGGCGCGCGTCGTGAGGAACTTGTCCTCCTGCGGCATCGAGATCGTGTAGCCCAGCGCC
>JAWVGD010000229.1:0-3018 GCA_033855515.1 Baekduia sp. | reverse complement strand
AGGTACTCGGCCACGACCGCGCCGATCGTGTAGCACTCCCCGTCATCGGACTGCTGACCGAGCAGGATCAGGTCGGGGTTCTCGCGCTTGAGCAGCTGGGCCAGCGCGTAGCCGGTGGCGGCCACGTCGGAGCCGGCCAGGGCCGGGTCGCTCAGGTGGACCGAGCGATCGGCGCCCAGCGACACGGCCTTGTGCAGCGCGCGGACGGCCGACTCGGGGCCCATGGTGACGGCGACGATCTCGTCGACCGCGACCGCGCCACCCTCCTTGATCTGCATGGCCGCCTCGATGGCGTGCGTGTCATACGGGTTGAGGTTCTTCTCACCGCTGCGATCCAGCCGACCCGTTGAGGGGTCGATGCGCTTCTGGACGGCGGCGTCGGGGACTTCCTTGACCAACACGGCGATCTTCACGGTGTCAGTGCCTCCTCTGGCGAACGAACGACCGGCAATTTCCTTTTGCCGTTGACTGACGAGTCAATCGACCTAAGGGAGCGTACCGGTCCTGGGTTTCTCAGACCAGCCCGAGGGTCTCGTTCAGGATCCCGAACGAGGCCCGCCCGCCCGCGACTGCTCGACGGCGGACCGGATGAAGTCGATGATGTCCTGCGTGGGTGCGCCGGGCGTGAAGACCTCGGCGACGCCGAGCTCCTTCAGCGGCGCGATGTCGTCGGTGGGGATCGTGCCCCCGACGGTGACCAGCACGTCATCGATGCCCTGCTCGGCCAGGAGCTTGACGATGCGTGGCACCAGCGTCATGTGGGCGCCCGAGAGGATCGACAGCCCGACCGCGTCGGCGTCCTCCTGGATGACGGTCTCGACGATCTGCTCCGGCGTCTGGTGCAGGCCGGTGTAGATGACCTCCATCCCGGCGTCGCGCAGGGCGCGGGCGATGATCTTCGCTCCACGGTCGTGCCCGTCCAGCCCCGGCTTGGCGACGACGACGCGGATCTTGCGCTGAGTGGGAGTCGCAGGCATGTTTGGCGCATCTCGGGGGCGAGACCGGCCCGCCCCGGAGGCGGCGGGATCGTAGCGCTCGGGAGGCCTCGCGCGCGTCCAGGCGCGCGCAACCGCGTCGCGGGACCGGTGCCGGATAGGCTCTTCGACGTTGATGGCGGAGATCGAGGTCGGTGACGTGGTCCTCGCGCGAGGCGCGACCGGGCGCTTCCACGCGGTGGTGACCGGGGTGCGCCTCGGACGCCTCGTCGTCGACCGCTGCGACGGCCGGGCGGGCGGCCCGCTCTCGCCCCGCGACGTCGTCACGGTCTACAAGCCGTCCGGACCGCCGAGCGCGGAGCCGCGGACCAAGCGGCTCCGGCCCACCGGCCAGTTGCGGCTGGACCTCGAAGCGCCGGAGTAGCCGCCGGCGCCGGGGCCCGTCCGGCGCTACTTGACCTTGAGGGTCATCTTCATGCCGGGGGCGTGGATCGTGCACAGGATCGTGTAGGTCCCGGCCTTGGTCAGCTTCTTGGAGTAGCTGCCCTTGACCTGCGTGGTGGAGCGGAATTTCGCCGGGCCCTTGCTCACCGTGACGTTGTGGGGCGCCTTGCCCTTCCAGACCCACTTGACCGTCGTGCCCTTCGTGACGGTGATCGACGTGGGGGCGAACTTGTTGTCCTTGACCTGGACCGTCGTGGTCGCGGCCAGCGCCGGGATCGCGAGCGCGCCGGCGGCCGCGGCCGTGGCGGCACCGGCGGCGATGAGCTTCTTCATGGGGTTGGACCTCTCCTCGGGTGAAACGGACGGGTGCTTCAGAACACCGGGGTCTCCGTGTAGGACCCGAAGACGGTCTGAAGCGCCCCGATGATCTCACCCTCGGTCGCGTGAACCCGCGCACAGTCCAGGAGGTGCGGCATCAGGTTGACGTCCTGGCGCGCCGCAGCGTCCTTCAGGGCGGCCAGCGCGGCCTCCACGTCGGCGCCGGTGCGGCGGCCCTTGACGGCCCGGACGCGGTCGATCTGCTTGCGTTCCAGGGCGGGGTCGATGCGCAGGAGGTTGGTCGTGCCGTCGTCGCCCTCGGTGTACTTGTTGACGCCGACGACGATCCGGTCGCCGTGGTCGATGCGGCCCTGGAGCTCGTAGGAGGCGTCGGCGATCTCGCGCTGGCAGAAGTTCTGCTTGACGGCCTCGACCATCCCGCCGAGCTCGTCGATGCGGCGGAAGTAGTCGTAGGCCGCGGCCTCCATCTCGTCGGTCAACGCCTCGACGAAGTAGCTGCCGCCCAACGGATCGATCGTCGAGGTCACACCGGTCTCATGGGCGATGATCTGCTGGGTGCGCAGCGCGATCCGCACCGCCTCCTCGGTCGGGAGCGCGAGCGCTTCGTCGTAGGAGTTCGTGTGCAGCGACTGCGTGCCCCCGAGCACGCCGGCCAGCGCTTCGATCGCGGTGCGCGTGATGTTGTTGAACGGTTGCTGGGCCGTCAGCGACACCCCGGCGGTCTGGACGTGGGTGCGCATCAACCAGGACTTCGGGTTCTTGGCGCCGAAGGTCTCGCGCAGCTCGCGGGCCCAGATCCGGCGCGCGGCGCGGTACTTGGCGATCTCCTCGAAGAAGTCGATCTGCGCGTTGAAGAAGAAGCTCAGCCGGGGCGCGAAGTCATCGACGTCCAGACCGCGATCGACGGCCTGCTGGACGTAGGTCAACCCATCCTTGAGCGTGAACGCCAGCTCCTGCTGGGCCGTCGAACCGGCCTCACGGATGTGATAGCCCGAGATCGACACCGGATGCCAGCGCGGCATGTGCGTTGTGCACCACTCGATCATGTCCCCCAGCAGCCGCATCGCCGGGTCGATCGGGAAGCACCACTCCTTCTGGGCGATGTACTCCTTGAGGATGTCGGCCTGGATCGTCCCCGCCAGCCGGTCGGCCGGGACTCCTTGCTCCTCGGCGGCCACGACGTAGAAGGCGAGCATGATCGCCGCCGGCGCGTTGATCGTCATCGACACGCTGACGTCGCCCAGGTCGATGCCGCCGAACAGCGTCTGCATGTCGTCCAGCGAGTCGATCGCGACGCCCT
>JAWVGD010000228.1:0-4763 GCA_033855515.1 Baekduia sp. | reverse complement strand
GGCCGACACCCGCAAGGGAACCCGGCCCCCTGGGCCGGCGTTCCCCTAGCCGCGGAACAGGCGGCGGCCCTCGGCCCAGGTCACGAGATCCGTGAGGACCGCGAGGCCGACGCAGATCCACTCCCAGCCGAACACGCCGTGGGACGTGAACGTCCACATCAGGGCGTACACCATGGTCGTCCACGGCATCAGGAGGAAGCCCACCACCGGGATGGCCCAGCTGTGGTGAAACGCATCTCCCATGAAGCTGCCGAAGATCCAGAAGGTGAGGATCACGATCCGCGGCCAGAACAGGGAGCTGACGAAGAAGAACCAGCCGAACCAGTGCGTGGCGAGAGCGTCCGACTCAGCGCGGGAGACGTTCGCGGTGAGCGGGGTCATCGAGTTCGCGGGCATCTCGTGGCGGATGCTGGCCGGGGTGCGAGCAGCGGTCATCATCCGAACCGGATGAGGCGATTCAGGGCGACGGCCGTCCTCGGCACGCCCGCGAGCTGTGCGCCGTCCAGTCCGACGGTGGAAGCCGTGGGCCGGGATCCTCTCTCGCATGGTGGTGCGCGCCTCCCCGGAGCCCGCTGGCCGACGCCCTTGTCCGCTCCAGTCCGGGCCAACACAGTGAGGCCGTCCCATAAGCCCACGGACTTCGAGGTGCCCTTGTCTGGACCGCCCTCCGCTCAGCTGGCTCGCGCCGGCGCCGACGTTCCCCGGCCCGTCTCGTTCCTGCGCGCGGCGCCGCCGCCAGTCGCCAGGCGCATCGAGCCCCGCGCCCGCCTGGTGCGGCGCCTGCTGGCCACGACCGAGATGCGCGCCATCGTGCTGAGCGCCCCGGCAGGCTATGGCAAGACTGCAGTGCTGCAGGCGTGGAGCGACGTCGAGCCGCGGCCGGTGTCGTGGGTGAGCGTGGACCGCCATCGGGCGGCCACCGGCGAGGCCGAGGAGGACTTGGCGCACGCGGTTGCCGCCCTGCGAGCGGCGCCGGGGCCGGCGGTGCTCGTCGTCGATGACGCCGATGTCGGCGGTGGGGTGATCGCCGCGCAGGCGCTCGAGGCCGCCGAGCTGGATCTCCCCGCGAGCGTGACGCTCGTGCTCTCCTGCCGCGGCGCCCCGCCCGCGGCGCTCGGCCGGCTGCGATCGGCGTGGCCGGTGCTGGAGTTGGACGCCGAGGATCTGGCCATGACCCACAGCGAGGCGGCGCGGCTCCTGCAGGCCGCCGGCGTGCGCCTGGACAGCGCGGCGGTCGACACGCTCCTGAGGTGCACCGAGGGCTGGCCGTCAGGGTTGCGCCTCGCGATCGTCGCGATCGAGGCTCAGCGCGACGTCGCCGACGCGGTCGCGCGCTTCGGCGGCGACGACCGCGTGGTCGCCGACTACCTCCGGGGCGAGTTGCTCGCAGAGCTGTCCCCCGAGCGTGTGTCGTTCCTTACCGGCACATCGATCCTCACCACCCTCGCCGGGCCGGTGTGCGACGCAGTGCTGGAGCGTGATGACTCGGGGCGGATCCTGTTCGAGCTGGGGCGCTCGGCGGCGCCGCTGCGGTCGACTGACCGTGCCGAGGAGCACTTCCGGCTGCATCCGCTCATGGTGGACATGCTGCGGGCCGAGCTGCACCGCGCCGACTCGAGCCTGGAGCGCGAGCTGCACCGGCGGGCGAGCTGCTTCTTCGAAGAGGACGGCGACCTCCCGGCCGCGATCGATCACGCCATCGCCGGCGCGCACTTCGACCGGGCAGCCACGCTGCTCTGGCGTCTCGCGCCCACCGCGCTCTTCAACGGGCGCGGCGCGGAGCTGGACGCCTGGTTCTCACGCATCGGCGAGTCGCGGATCGCGCGTCGCCCGGCCCTGGCGCTCACCGCCGCGCTGAGCGCCCTCGTGCGCGGCGACCGCGATCAGGTCGAGCGCTGGACCGCCGAGGCGCAGCGCCAACTCGAGCATGCCCCGGCCACAGGCGGTCCCTCGCTGACCGCGGCAGTGGCGCTGCTGCGCGCGACCATCGCCGCGGGCGACGCCGCCACGTTGCGCGACCGTGCCGACGAGGCGCTCGCGCTGACGCCGGACGACGGTCCCTGGCGCGCCGTCTGCTGCCTGTTGCGCGGCGTGGCTCACGCAGTGACCGGCGACCTCGAGGCCGCGCGGTGCGACCTGGACGAGGGCGCCCGGCGCGGCGCCGTCACCGTACCCGGCATCGAGGCGCTGTGCCTGGCCCAGTCGGGGCTCTTGTCGCTGCTCGAGGGCGACGCCGAGGAGGGCACCGTGCTCGCCGAGCGGGCGCGCACGCGCATCGACGCCCGCGGGCTCGACGACGCCCCGACACGGGCGCTCGTCTGCGCGGTCGCCGCGTTCGCGCGCGCCTACCGCGGACGCGTCCAGGACGCCGGCGCCGACGTCGCGGAAGCGCGGCGGCTGCTGGACTCGCTGGACCCGCTGGCACCCTGGTACGACGCCCAAGCGCGCCTGGCGCTCGCCCGGGCGCAGCTTCGCCTGAGCGACGTGACCTCCGCCCGGGCGCTGACCGCCGAGGCGGCGCGGTTTGCCGCGCGCATGCCCGACGCCGTGCGGCTGCGCGCGTGGATCGACGATGCCTGGGGTCGTGCCGACACGTTCTGCGTGGAGGCGCTGGCCGGGCCCGCGTCGTTGACGACGGCTGAGCTGCGCGTGCTGAGGTTCCTACCCAGCCATCTGTCGTTCCGCGAGATCGCCGACCGGCTGCACGTATCCGCCAACACCGTCAAGACCCAGGCGCACGCCGTCTATCGCAAGCTTGACGCCTCGTCGCGCTCGGGGGCCGTGACGCGCGCCCGGACGATCGGCCTGCTCGACACCTGAGCGGTTCACCCGGTTCGGGCGATGCCGCGCCGGCGAACGGGCCATAGCTTCCCGAACACCCATCCCCATCACCAAGGAGACCCCCGCATGTCGAGCCAGAGCACCATGCCCGCCGGGAGCGAGGCCCGGGCCACCACCAACGAGTTCGCCGACCGTTCCGGCTGGGCGACGTTCGCCGGGGTGATGTTGTCGATCGTCGGCGTGCTGAACATCGTCTACGGCATCGCCGCCATCGACAACGCCAACTTCTACGTCAACGACGCCCGGTACGTCTTCAGCGACCTCAACCTGTGGGGCTGGGTGCTGCTGATCATCGGCGCCGTCCAGTTCTGCGCCGCGTTCTCGATCTTCGGCGGCACGTCGTGGGGACGCTGGGTCGGCGTGCTCACGGCCGGGCTGAACAGCATCGCCCAGCTCCTGTTCCTGCCCGCCTCCCCGTTCCTGGCGCTTGCGCTCTTCTCCGTGGACATCCTCATCATCTACGGGCTCATCGCTCACGGTGGCCGCCGCACCTTCGCCTGACCGGATCGGGCCAATCTGCTCGACGCTGCTCTTCAAGCCGGTATACGGAGCGACACAGGATTCGGTAGGCAAACATTCCGTTGTCCGAACGTTATGGTCGGGTCATGCGCCCCGGGCCGGTCATGGACGGTCGGTAGTGCGCGGCTCCTGGCCCACCATCTCGTCGGCCAGGCTGTCGGCGCTCGTAGGTGCGGGCGTGGCGGCGACGATCGGCTCGGTCGTCGTCGCGGTCGTGGCGGCGCCGCCGGAACGGGAGGCGGTCGCCGGGCTGCTGCACGGCGCGGTCGTGGCGGTCCCGGTCGCGCTGGGCTGCGCGGAGCTGGCACGCCGTCCCGACGACCGTTTCGGCCTGCTTCTGGTCGTCACCGGGCTGCTGTGGTCCACCACGGCGCTGGCGGAGTCCCCCAACGCGGTCCTCTACAGCGCCGGCCGCGTGCTGGCCTGGCTGTCGGACGTCATGGTGATCGTGCTCCTGGTCACCTTCCCGTCCGGGCGGCTGCGGACCGGGGCGGAACGACGGCTGCTCAGGGCGCTGCTCGTGCTCTTCGCCCTCGGCTACCTGCCGACCGCGGTGCTGTTCGACCAGTACCCGCTGCCGACCCCGTACACGACGTGCACCGAGGGGTGCCCCGGCAACGCGTTCGCCATCGTCTCGTGGGAGGTGGTCGACGACGTCCTGCGCCCGATGCGGGAGGTGGCGACCGTGGTCCTGTACGGGGCCGTGCTCGCGGTGCTCGTCCGGCGCTCGCGGACCTCGGGCCGGTTGCTGACCCTGGCGCTCGGGCCGGTCCTGCTCATGGCCGCCTTCCGTGCGGTGGCGCTCGCGGTCTACCTCGGCGCCCGGCACGCCAGCGTGACGGGGGCCGTGACCGAGACGATCGGCTGGGTCTACTTGGCGACGCTCCCGATGGTCGCGATCAGCTTCGCCGCAGGGATCGCGCTGCGGCGCTTCCACGTCGCCGGCGTGCTGCGGCGGCTCGGTGGCCGGCTGAGCGCCCATCCCACCGTCACGGACCTGACTGCGGCGGTTGCGGAGGCGCTGGAGGACCCGAGCGTCGAGATCGTCTACCGCATTCCGGGGGACCAGGCTCGCTGGGCCGACGCCACCGGGTGGCCGGTCGTGGCCCCGGCGGCCGACGGCGACACGGGGGTGATCGAGCTGCGCTCGCAGGATCGGGTGCTCGGGGCGCTGATGTACGACGTCGCCGCCGGACCGGATGCGGCCCTCCTCGACGCCACGGCCATCTATGCGGTCGTCGTGCTCGAGAACCTGTGGCTCGTCGAGCAGCTGCAGTCCTCGCTGCGAGAGCTCTCGGCGTCTCGTGTGCGCATCGTGGCAGTCGCTGATGCGTCACGGCACGAGATCGAACGCGACCTCCACGATGGAGCGCAACAGCGGCTCGTGGGGCTGCGGCTGAAGC
>JAWVGD010000227.1:0-7613 GCA_033855515.1 Baekduia sp. | reverse complement strand
GCGGACTCGCGCAGCTCGCGATTGCGGCGCTTGGTGCCGTAATCGGTGTTGTAGAAGCCTTTGCCCTTGAAGTGGACGGCGACGGGGTGGAAGACGCGCTCCAGCGGCACACCCGTCTCCGGGTCCTGTGTGAGCGGATCGTCGGTCATGCGCTGCATGACCTCGAAGGTGGTGCCGTCCGGGCGTCGGTATTCGTAGATCGGCATTGGCACTCTCAGTATACGAGTGCCAGCGGAACGCGGGCCCAGGGGCCGGGTTCCGCCCGCGAACTGGCCCAGGGCTCGCTCGCGCGCTTACGGGAGGCTCCGCCCGCCCGAGGGTAAAGTGGCCCGCGTGCCCACCCAGGACGTCGTGACGATGGACAAGATCGTGGCGCTGTGCAAGCGCCGCGGCCTGATCTTCCCTGCCTCGGAGATCTACGGGGGCATCGCGAACACCTATGACTACGGGCACTACGGCGTGCTGCTCAAGCGCAACGTGATCAACGCGTGGTGGGACGCGATGCTGCAGGAGCGCGACGACGTGGTCGCGCTGGACTCGGCGATCATCCAGCACCCCAAGACCTGGGAGGCCTCCGGGCACCTCGCGGGCTTCACCGACCCGCTGATCGACTGCAAGACCTGCAAGCGCCGCTTCCGCGCCGACCACCTCGAGGAGGCGCGCGCCGATCCGGGCTCCCAGCCCGAGATCCGCTGCGGGCGCAGGCCGTCCAAGCTCCCGGGCGAGACCGAGGAGTGCGAGCTCACCGAGCCGCGCGAGTTCAACCTCATGTTCGAGACGGCGATCGGGCCCGTCCAGGGCGGCGGCCAGCAGGTCTTCCTGCGACCCGAGACCGCGCAGGGGATCTTCCTGGACTTCAAGACGGTCCTGACCTTCGCCCGGCGCCGGCCGCCGTTCGGCATCGCGCAGGTCGGCAAGTCGTTCCGCAACGAGATCACGCCCGGCAACTTCATCTTCCGCACGCTCGAGTTCGAGCAGATGGAGATGGAGTTCTTCGTGCCGCCAGAGCAGGCGACCCAGTGGTACGACCACTGGAAGCAGGCGCGCCTGCGCTGGTACACCGAGCTCGGCCTGCGTCCCGACCACCTGCGCCTGCGCGACCACGACGAGGACGAGCTGAGCCACTACTCCTCCGGCACCGCCGACGTGGAGTACCTGTTCCCGATCGGCTGGTCGGAGCTCGAGGGCATCGCCAACCGCGGTGACTTCGACCTCAAGGCGCACGCCGCCGGCTCCGGGAAGCCGATCGAGGTCGTCGAGCCGGACGGGCGCCGCTATGTCCCGCACGTCATCGAGCCCGCCGCCGGCGTCGGCCGCTCGGTCCTGGCCTTCCTCTCCGACGCCTACGACGAGGACGAGATCGAGGGCGAGACCCGGACGGTGCTGCGCCTGCATCCGCGCTTGGCGCCCGTCAAGGTCGCCGTCCTGCCGCTGGTCAAGAAGGACGGCCAGCCCGAGCTGGCCCAGGAGCTGCACGGGCAGCTCAAGCGCCGCATGCAGTCGGAGTACGACGAGAGCGGCGCGATCGGCAAGCGCTATCGCCGCCAGGACGAGATCGGCACCCCGTGGTGCGCGACGATCGACCACCAGTCGCTGGAGGACCGGACGGTCACGATCCGCGACCGCGACACGCTCGCCCAGGAGCGCGTGGCGATCGACGACGTCGGCGACCTGCTGGCCGCGCGGCTGGGGGCGCCCTGGTCCTCGCCGAAGCTCGAGGGCTAGGGGGAACGCTGGCCCAGAGGGCCAGGTTCCCATGCGGGTGTTCGCCCAGGGGGCGAAACCCGCGGCGGATTAGGGACCCACGCTCCTAGGCGGCCCAGCAGTCGCCGCCGCGGCGCAGCTCTTGCGCGGCGGCGGCCGCCCGTGACGAGCGGCGGGCGATCATCCAGCCGAGCGTCGTCGGCTCATACTGCGGCTCGGGCCGCGGCTCGGCGGCGGGAACGCTGCGGACGAAGCCCGCCACGCGCGCGACCGAGAGCTGGAAGGCGGCGTCGTCGTCGCGCAGCCGGCCTGGCTCCTCGAGCTCGCGGAGGCTCATCGGGCGGCCCTCGGCCGCCAGCACGCACAGCAGCTCCCGGGCGACGCTGCGGTAGGGATCGGTGCGCTGGGTCATCGGCGGACGCCTAGGCTGCTCCTCCGAGGTACGGCTGTCCACACCCTGCGCGACTCTGCACGGATTCGCGCACGTGCCGCGCAACTTCCGGCACATCCTGTGGAGGTTTCGGAAGGTCGGGGCCGTCGTGCCCACGCAGGTCGCCGCCCTCAAGGCCCCATACCCAGGCGTCGATGACCTGTGGGGCATGGCCGTCTCCTCCTTTGCGGAGATCTCCCCCAGGATCCGTGTCGTCCTGATCGCCGCGGGCGCGCTGCTCGCGACGCTCGTCGTCGCGCTGATCGCCGACGTCGTCGTCGGGCTCGGCGCCCCCGGCCGCGACCTGCACCGCTGGACCGTCGCGATCGCCGGCGTGGCGGCCACCGCCGCGACGGCCACGCGCGTCGCGCTGGTCGAGCGCGAGCGCCGCGCGTGGCTCCCGCTCGCCGGCGGCCTGGCGGCCTTCAGCTGCGGCTCGGTGCTGTGGGCGACGCTCTGGAGCACGCACGCCGACGCGCCGATCCCATCGCCGTCGGACGCGCTGTGGCTGCTCTTCTACCCCACCGCCTACGCGTCGATCGCGATGCTGCTGCGCCGCTCGTTCGTGCGCGCCCCCACGAGCATGTGGCTCGACGGGCTGCTCGCTGCGCTGACGTTCGCCGCCGGCGGGATCGCGCTGATCCACGGGCCGGTCTTCCACGACACCGTGCGCTCCCAGTTCGCGGTCGGGCTCCAGACCGCCTACCCGCTCGGCGACCTCGCGTTCGTCGTCCTGGTCCTGGCGGTCGTCGCGACGTCCGGGTGGCGGCCGGGGCCGCGCTGGCTGCTGATCGGCGGCGCGATGCTGTGCTGGTTCATCGCCGACACCGCCAACCTGGACTCGATCGCCGCGGGCGGGATCGGCGCCCACGGCATGGCCGACGTCTGCTGGACCGCCGGCCTCGGGTTGCTGGCCGCCGCGCCGTGGGTCCGCCCGAGCGCACCCGAAGGCCTGCGGCTGGAGGGTGTCCGCGTCCTGCTGGTGCCGGCGATCTTCAGCGCGTTCGCCCTCGGCCTGCTGGCCTATGACCGCGTCTTCGGCCTCAACGGCATCACGACCGGGCTGGCGCTGGCCGCGGTGGCGGTCGCCCTGGCGCGCACGACGCTCACCCTCCGCGAGGTCCAGCTGCTGGCCGACGCGCGCCACGAGTCGCTCACCGACGAGCTGACGGGCCTGCCGAGCCGCCGCCACTTCCACCGCCGCATGGACACCGTGCTGCGCGAGGCCGAGGCCGAGGGCCTTCCGTTCGGCCTGCTGGTCTTCGACCTCGATCGCTTCAAGGAGCTCAACGACACCCTCGGCCACGGCGCGGGCGACACGCTGCTGCAGCTCGTCGGCCGTCGGCTGGGCGACGCGCTGGGCCGCGGCGCGCTGCTCGCGCGCCTGGGCGGCGACGAGTTCGCGATCCTGCTCTCCCCCGGCCACGACCGCCAGGACGCCCAGCGCGCTGCGGCCAAGGTCGTCGAGATCATCACGCGCCCGTTCGCTGTCGAGGGCCTCGAGCTGGACATCGGCGTCAGCGTCGGCGTCGCGGTCTACCCCGAGCACGCCACCGAGGACGGCGAGCTGCTGCGGCGCGCCGACGTCGCGATGTACCTGGCCAAGGCGGCGGGCGGCGGCGTCGCGCTCTACGACCCCGACCGCGACCTCCACACCCGCGACCGCCTCGCGCTCGGCCAGCAGCTGCGCGCCGGCCTGGACCGCGGCGAGCTCGCCGTCTACTACCAGCCCAAGGTCGACCCGCAGCTCGGCCGCGTGCTCGGCGTCGAGGCGCTCGTCCGCTGGCACCATCCCGTCCACGGGCTGCTCATGCCGCCCGACTTCCTGCCGGTTGCCGGGCGCTCGGGCCTCATGCCGCGGATGACCCGGGCGGTCCTCGACGCGGCGCTTCTGCAGATGGCCCGCTGGCGCGCCACCGGCCTGGACATGACCGTCGCGGTCAACCTCGCCGTCGGCGACCTGCTCGATCCCGAGCTGCCCGCCGACGTCGCGCGGATGCTCGCCCACCGCGACGTGCCGCCGACGTGCCTGACGCTCGAGGTGACCGAGCACGGGCTGATCGCCGACCCGGAGGGCGCGGCCGCCACGCTGGACGCGATCGCGCGGCTCGGCGTGCGCGTCGCGCTGGACGACTTCGGGACGGGCTGGTCGTCGCTGGCCCACCTGCGCCGCCTGCCGGTCGGCGAGCTGAAGATCGACCGCTCCTTCGTCACCGGCATGGCCCACGACGAGGACGACGCCGCGATCGTGCGGACCACCCTGGACCTCGCCCGCTCGCTGCGCCTGCGCGTGGTGGCCGAGGGCGTCGAGGACGACGAGACCTGGATGCTCCTGGCCGGCCTCGGCGCCGACGCCATCCAGGGCCACGTCCTGAGCCGGCCGCTGCCGTCCGCCCAGATCGACGCCTGGCTCGCGGCCCGCCGCGACGGCGCGATCGCCCGCTGCCCCGTCCCGGGCGTGCCGTCCTCGACCCACCGGACCGCGGACGAGCCCTTGCGCTTCCGGCTGTAGGACGGCGCGCCCGCGACGCGCCGGACACCACCGGCAGAACGCTGAGAGACCCTTAGCGAATCAGGGCGCCGATGGCCTGCGTGCCCGCGTCGATCGTCGCGCGGTGGTCGCGCTCCGGCTCGGCGAGGATCCGCAGGGCCAGGCCGTCGCCGATCCCGAACAGGACCTCGGCGATCGCCTCGGGGTCGGCGTGCAGCTCCAAGACGCCCTCGGCCTGCTTGGCCGCCAGCACGGCAGCGACCTGCGCGCGGGTGCGGCGCACGAGCTCGGAGAACTCGGCGGCGATGTCGGCGTTGCGGCGCGAGAGCGTGAAGACCTCGAAGGACAGCGTGAGGAAGTCGGTGTCCTCCCGGATCATCTCCTCGAGCGTCGAGCGCAGCATGCCGAGGAAGTCGGCGGCGTCGGACGCGGCGGCCAGCTGGGCGTCCAGCGCGGCCATCCGCAGCTCGGTGTCGCGGCGGACGACCTCGGCCAGCAACCGCTCCTTGGACCCGAAGTAGTAGTGCAGCAGGCCGCGCGAGACGCCCGCGTCGCGGGCCACATGGTCAAACGTGGAGCCGGCGATACCGCGCTGGGCGACCGATGCGCGCATCGCCTCGACGATGCGCTGGGCCTTCTCACCGCTGAGCTGCGTGCGCTGCGGGGCGGCCGCCATGGGCCCGGATCCTAGCTGGGCGGCCAGCCCACGACCCCCGGTACCCCGGCCGCCGCGACGGTGGCCCGACAACGACGAAGGGCGCCCTGGGGCGCCCTCCGGTCCTACGTCGCGCCCGGCGGCGCGAGGGAGCGGCGAGGCGTTACGCCGGGCTGCCCGCGGTCGGCGCGGCCGACGGAGCGGTCGACGCCGTGTAGTCGAACTCCTCCTCGGCGCCGAAGAGGGCGTCCAGGAGCTTGGAGCGCAGGTCCGCGCTGAGGGCGATGGCCAGGCCGCCGCCGATCAGGAGGACGAACAGGTTGCGGCCGAAATGGCCCTTGCGCTTCTTCTTGGGACCCTCGCGCAGCGAGGAGCCGGCGTCCTTCAGGGCCTCGGCAGCCGTCTGGAGGTCCTTGTGGAACTTCTTGTCATCCGAGATGACCTTGGCGGGCGCCTTGCCGTTGGACAGGCGCTCGTACGCGTCACGCGCGGCCTCGAAGGCGACGCGGACGTTGTCGCGCAGGTCGTCGTCCTCGATGACCCGCTGCACGTACGGGTTCGAGCGGGCCGCCGTGACGGCGCCGGCGGCAGCGGCCGCCTTCTTCTTCTTGGCCATGCAGCTTCCCTCTTTGGGTGTCGGGGGGTCTTGCCTCTGTCGCGAGCATACCCGCCGACCCTGGGATGTCACGCAGGAGGCTGCAGGGCCGCGTCGAGCACCGAGCCGATCTCGGTCACCCAGATGAACGTCAGGCGCTTGAGCAGATGCTCCGGGATGTCCTCGACGTCGGCCCGGTTCAGCGCCGGCGCGATGACCGTCCTGATGTCGTGGCGCTGCGCGGCGAGCGACTTCTCCTTCAGCCCGCCGATCGGCAGGACCTGCCCGGTCAGCGTGATCTCGCCCGTCATCGCGACCTCGTCGCGGACCTGGCGCCCGGAGATCAGCGAGGAGAGCGCCGTCGCCATCGTGATGCCCGCGCTCGGGCCGTCCTTGGGCGTCGCGCCCGCGGGCACGTGGACGTGCACGTCGTGGTCGGCGAACCAGGCGTCCTCGAGCTTGGGCGCGATGTCGTGCGCGTGCCCCTTGACCCAGGTCAGCGCGGCCTGCGCCGACTCCTTCATGACGTCGCCGAGCTGACCGGTGAGGACGAGCTTGCCGCTGCCCGGCGTCGCCGACGCCTCGATGAACAGGACGTCGCCGCCGACCGGCGTCCACGCCAGCCCGGTCGCGACGCCCGGCTGCTGCGTGCGGCGCTTGGCCTCGTTGTGCACGCGCGGGCGGCCGAGCAGATCCCGGACGCGCTCCGGCGTGATCGTCTGGCGCCGCGGCTTGGCGCCGTCGCTCTCGGCGACGCCGCGGGCGATCTTGCGGCAGATCGTGCCGATCTCGCGCTCCAGGCCGCGGACGCCGGCCTCGCGCGTGTAGTCGGCGATCACGCGCCGCAGCGCCTTGTCGCTGAACGACACCCACGACTTCCTGAGGCCGTTGCGCTCGATCTGACGCGGGACGAGGTAGCGCTTGGCGATCTGGAGCTTCTCGTCCTCGGTGTAGCCGGCGAGCTGGATGATCTCCACGCGGTCCAGCAGCGGGCCGGGCACGCGGTCGAGGTCGTTGGCCGTGCAGATGAACATCACCTTCGACAGGTCGAACGGCACGTCGAGGTAGTGGTCGCGGAAGCTCGCGTTCTGCTCGGGGTCGAGCACCTCGAGCATCGCGCTGGACGGGTCGCCGCGGAAGTCGGCGCCCATCTTGTCGATCTCGTCGATCATGAACAGCGGGTTGTCGGAGCCCGCGTCGCGCAGCGCGCGGATGATCACGCCCGGCATCGCGCCGATGTACGTCCGCCGGTGGCCCCGGATCTCGGCCTCGTCGCGCAGGCCGCCGACGCTGATGCGCTCGAACTTGCGTCCCAGCGCACGGGCCACCGAGCGGCCGAGTGAGGTCTTGCCGACGCCGGGCGGCCCTGCGAAGCAGAGGATCGAGCCCCGCGCGTCGGGCTTGAGCTTGCGGACCGCGAGGAACTCGAGGATGCGGTCCTTGACCTTCTCGATGTCGTAGTGGTCGGCGTCGAGCACCTCGCGCGCGTGCACGAGGTCGAGGTCGTCCTCGGTGCTCTTGTTCCACGGCAGCGAGGCGATCCACTCGAGGTATCCGCGGATGACGCCGTGCTCGGCGGCCTGGGGCGGCAGCTGCTCGAGGCGGCGCAGCTCACGGTCCACCTGCTTGCGGACGTCCTCGGGCTGGTCGACCCCGGCGAGCTGCTCGCGCAGCTCGCGCGCCTCCTCGGCGGCTTCGTCGAACTCGCCGAGCTCCTCCTGGATCGCCTTGAGCTGCT
>JAWVGD010000226.1:0-2534 GCA_033855515.1 Baekduia sp. | reverse complement strand
CGACGACCAGGACCTTCGACGTCGGCGCCAGCGGCAACAGGCGCGCGTTGTTCTTGAGCAGGACGAGCGACTTGCGGACGGCGCGCCGCGCGACCTCCTTGGCCTGCAGGGCGGTGGCCGAGCCGGCATCCTCGCGCTGCGAGGGCTTCGGCCGGTCCATCACGCCGCTGCGGATCTTGACCCGCAGGATGCGCGTGACGGCGTCGTCGATCCGGGCCATCGGGATCTCGCCCGACCGGACCTGGGTGAGCGTGTTGGCGATGAACGCCTTCCAGTCGTTGGGGACCATGATCACGTCGAGCCCGGCGTTGATCGCCTGCGGGCAGCTGGCGTTCGTGCAGCCCGGCACCTGCCCGATGCCGTTCCAGTCCGACACGGTCAAGCCGTCGAAGCCCATCTTGCCCTTGAGGATCTCGGTGATGGCCTTGCCGCTCCCGTGGAGCTTGCCCTCGGTGATCCCGAGCTGCTCATTGGTCCAGCTGTTGAAGGAGATCATCACGGTCTGGGCACCGGCCGCCAGCGCGCCGTAGTAGCCCTGGCCGTGGACGTTGATCATCTGGGCCTCGGACGAGGAGTTGACGCCCTGGTCCTTGCCGCCGTCGGTGCCGCCGTCGCCGATGAAGTGCTTGGCGGTGGCGATGACGCCGTCCTCGGCGATGCCCTTGCGGTCGTGGCCCTGCAGGCCTCGGATGGCCTCGTAGCCGTAGGCCCGCGTGATCCGCGGATCCTCGGAGAAGCCCTCATAGGTGCGGCCCCAGCGGTCGTCACGGACGACGGCGAGCGTCGGCGCGAACGCCCAGTCCTGGCCGGTCGCCCGGACCTGGCGCGCCGTGGCGGCCTCGACGTCGCGGACGAGGCACGGGTCGTGGGCGGCGCCGAGCGCGATGTTGTGTGGGAAGAGCGTCGCGCCGTAGACGTTGCTGTTGCCGTGGACGGCATCGATGCCCCAGATCGCCGGGACGTGCCCGGAGTTGCCGTCCTTCGACGCCTGCCAGTAGGCGTCGGCCAGCGTGAGCCAGTCGGCGGGCGCGGCGTGCTTGTTGGCGCTGGGCCATGAGCCGCCGCCGTTGAGGATCGAGCCGATGTGGTACTGGCGGACCTCGTCGGGCGTGATGGCCCCGATCTCGGGCTGCGTCATCTGCCCGACCTTCTCCTCCAACGTCATCCCCGAGAGCAGGGACTTCACCTGGGCCTCGACGTCCTTGGACGTCTTGATCCGGCTGGTGACCGCCGGCCAGTCGGCGAGCGTCGGGAGGCTCTGCTGGATCCGCGCGCAGCCGTTCGCGTCGAGCTGCGGCTGACCGATCTGCGGCTGGCCGCCGGGATCGGCGCCGCTCGCGCCCGGCAGCAGCGCGACGGCGAGCGCCGCGGGCAGTGCGAGGCCGATCAGGCCCACCCGACCCCGGCCGCCGATCAGACGACGCACCCGCCCTCCGCCTCTCTGGGGTGACGGCTCCCGCGCGTCCACAGATCCTCGAACCCGCGCGCGGACACCGCGGCGGGCGTGCAGTCGACCCATCATGTGCTCCCTCTCCCAACGAAGACCGGGCGGCCACAATCAGGACCGCCCTCCTTTATGCGATTTCGCAGTATCTTCGCGTGGCGGAACGGTTGTCAAGCGTCCCGTTTCCCGTCGTCCCGAAGGTGTAGGTGTACGGCTCGTCGGTCAGGAGCCGTGCAGCCGCGCGGTGCGCGCGGCGGGCCCCCACAAAAACGGTGACGGATCGTCCTCAGGACGAAGCGGCGATGTCGATCCACGTCGTCGCGTCGCCGGCCGCGGTACGCAGCGCGGTGTTCTGCTCGCCACTGCGAGGGACGTCGAACGTGCCTCCGGCGGCGCCGCAGGCGGTGTTCGCCGCCGGTCGCGGGATCGCCGCGGTCGTCCACCACGTTCCGTCGGCCGCCCGGCACGCGGCAGGGTGGCGCTCGGGCCCGGTGCACGCCGCGCTCTGCCAGCGTCCGCCCGCGAGCTGGACGGTGCAGTCGCCGCGGGTGAGGTCAGGCTCGCCCGGCGCCCAGGACCAGACGGTCGCGGCGAGCCGGCCGTCGTCGGGAAGCAACTGGTCGAAGCCGAAGAGGTCGACGCCGCAGGCGGTCATCGCCGCCACCTTGTCGGGCGTCAGCCGCGCGGCCGTCGCCTGGGCGGGCGAGGTCGTCGGCGAGACGGCCTGGGCGACGAGGGTGGAGTCCTCGAAGTAGCGGACGAGCTTGCTGGCGTACACGTCGCGGCCGTACGTCGCGTCGCAGGCCGGCGCGGGCCGGTAGGCGGCGGTGTCGCCGCTCTCGACGTGTGTGTCGTCCCAGCCGAAGACCGCCGAGGACCAGCCGGCGCGGCAGTTGCCGGCCAGTACGACCTGTGCGCCCTGCACTCGGACCGCGTCGCGAGTGAGGGCCAGCGGGAGGCTCGTGCAGGCGCGGCCGGCCGCCGCGTCGGCCGGCCGCAGGAGCATCGAGCTGCCGTCCTCGCGGCGCAGGCCGGCGTCGAGCTGCTCGACGGCGGCGGCGTAGCCGTCGGCCGTCCCGAGCTCGTCCTC
>JAWVGD010000225.1:0-6894 GCA_033855515.1 Baekduia sp. | reverse complement strand
ACGTCTGGACGATCCCCAACGCGATCGGGTTCCTGCGCCTGGCGCTCATCCCCGTGCTGCTCGTCAGCGGCCTGTCGAGCGACCACGGCACCGACGCCCTGCCCGCGGTCCTGTTCGCCGTCATCGGCTGGAGCGACTACGCCGACGGAATCGCCGCGCGCGTCACCGGCCAGTACAGCCGCTTCGGTGCGCTGCTGGACCCGGTCGTCGACCGGCTGCTCGTCGTCTCCGGCGTCGTGATCTGCTGGAAGTTCGAGCTCCTGCCGCGCTGGGCGCTGGCGATCCTCGTCGCCCGGGAGCTCTACCTGCTGGTCGCCGGCCAGCTGGCGCTGCGGCACGGCATCGAGCTGAAGATCAACTGGTGGGGCCGCTGGGGCGTCTGGCCGACCATGAGCGCGTTCTTCGCCGCGATGGTCGGCTGGAGCACGCTGGCGCACATCATGTTGTACGCCGGACTGGCCTTGTCGCTCACCGCCGCGGTGGTGTACACCAGGGATGCCGTGGCCGCAACGAGGGCCGCACCCTCAAGTTGAGCTTGAAGGGCGGCGTTGCACTGCTATTCTCGCCCGGCCCGTCCCCAGGAGGAGAAGGACCAGCATGGACACGTTCCCCGATCTCGGCTCGCTCTCAGACCAGGAGCTGAAGGATCTCATCCAGCAGCTCACGGAAGAGGAGGTCGACATCTCCTATCGCCGCCGGATCCTGCACGGAAAGATCGACATCCTGCGGGCCGAGCTGGTCAACCGCCTGCGCAAGCGCCACGAGGGTGGCGAAGAGGTCATCACCGGCGCCGACGTGCAGCGCCTGACCGACATCCTGGCCGGCCGAGCCTCCGGCGAAGAGCCGGCGGGCGAGTAGGCGGTCGGGGAGGCCGATCGACGTGGCGCGCCAATGCCCGGAGTGCGGGTTCGGCAATGCCGAAGGCGCGAACTACTGCCAGCGCTGCGGAGCCTTCCTCGGAGAGCCGGCCGCCGTGCCGGCGGAGTCCTCCACCGCGACCTATCGCATCGACGAGACGGGAGAGCTCGTGCCCGTCGAGCTGGAGGACGTCGTCGCCCAGGGCGGCGGCGCGGCGCTGGTCGTCCGCGCCGGCGGCGGGCGGGTCGGCGAGAGCTTCCCGCTCGACGGCGACCGCATGACCATCGGCCGCCGGCCCGACTCCGACGTCTTCCTCGACGACGTGACGGTCTCGCGCGACCACGCGTTGATCGTCCGCCGCGGCGACGAGTACCACCTCGACGACCTCGGGTCGCTCAACGGGACCTACGTCAACCGCCGCCGCATCGAGAGCCATCACCTGGCCGACGGCGATGAGCTGCAGGTCGGCAAGTACAAGCTCACGTTCCTCTCCCGCTGATGGCCGCCGTGGAGGTCCCGCCGCCACCCGCCGCACCCGAGGAGCGCCCAGGCAAGGCGATGACGATCGGCGCCGTCTGCAAGGCGCTGCGCCAGGAGTTCCCGGACATCTCGATCTCCAAGATCCGCTACCTCGAGGATCAGAAGCTGCTCGAGCCGCGCAGGACGCCGGGCGGCTACCGGCTCTACGCCTCGTCCGACGTCGCGCGCCTGCGGACGATCCTCCGCATGCAGCGCGACGAGTTCCTTCCGCTGCGGGTCATCCGCCAGGAGCTGGCCTCCGGCCGCGTCGACGGCGCCGAGCCGCCCGCCCCCGCCACGCCCGAGGAGCAGGCGGCCGCCAACCGGCCGCGCCGGCGCCCGAGCGTGTCGGTCACCGGCGACGGGGCGCTGTACAGCCTCGAGGACGTCGTCGAGGACACGCGTGCCGATCCGCGCCTGGTCGCCGAGCTGGAGGAATACGGCGTCATCAAGGGCGAGAACCGCGCCGGCACCAAGTACTACGACGAGACCGAGCGCGAGATCGTCCGGGCCGTCACCGAGCTCGCGCGCTACGGGGTCGGCGGCCGCAACCTGCGCGCGTTCCGGACGTCGGCCGATCGCGAGGCCGCGCTGCTGCAGCAGATCCTGGCGCCGGCGCTGCGCTCACGGAACGTCGAGCGCCGCAAGGAGGCCGTCGAGGCCCTGGAGAACCTGGCCGCCGTGACGACGCACCTCAAGCACCTGCTGCTCATCCGCGACCTGCGCAAGATCGTCGGCTGACGTGGCCGTCGACCTCGCGTCCTACGTCCGGGACATCCCCGACTTTCCCACCCCCGGGATCGTCTTCAAGGACATCACGCCGGTGCTCGCGTCCGCCGAGGCGCTCGACGCCGCGGTGGCGCGGCTGGCCGACTACGCGCGGCCGCTGAACGTCGACGTCGTCGTCGGCGCGGAGGCGCGCGGCTTCCTGCTCGGGGCGGCGCTGGCGCGCGAGCTGGGCGCCGGCTTCGTCCTGGCCCGCAAGCCGGGCAAGCTGCCGCGCGAGACCGTCCGCGCCGAGTACCTGCTCGAGTACGGCAGCGACGCGCTGGAGCTGCACAGCGACGCCGTCGCCGAGGGCGCGCGCGTCCTCGTGCACGACGACCTGCTCGCCACCGGCGGCACCGCCCAGGCGCTCTGCGAGCTGGTCGAGCAGCTCAACGGAACCGTCGTCGGCTGCGCGTTCTTCCTGGAGCTCGCGTTCCTGCACGGCCGCGAGCGTCTCTCGGGCTACGACGTGCACTCGCTGATCCGCTACGACCAGGAGTGAGCGCGCCGCGATGCCGGTGACGCGCCGCAGCCGCGTGGTCGCGGCCGCTCCGGCGACGGTCTGGCAGACCGTCGCCGACCCGCACCGGATGCCGCGCTGGTGGCCGCGGGTCGAGCGGGTCGAGGGCGTCGACGGGCGCGGCTTCACGCAGGTGCTGCGCTCCGAGAAGGGCGCGCTGGTCCGCGCGGACTTCCGGTTCGGCCAGAAGCACAAGCCGCGCGTGGTCGTGTGGACCCAGGACCTCGAGGGCACGCCGTTCGCGCGGCTGCTGGCACGGTCGCAGACGACGGTCGCGCTGCAGCCCGATGGGGACGGCGCCACGCGCGTCGAGCTGGCGCTCGACCAGAAGCTCCAGGGCATCTCGCGCTTCGGTGGCTTCATCGTGCGCCGCGCCGGCCGGCGGCAGCTCGACGCGGCGCTCGACGCCCTCGCCGCGCTGCACGAGGGCTGACTAGCCGCCGAGCGAGCCCTGCAGGACGATCGCCGTCGGCTGCTTGGGCGTGCTGCTGGGCTCGCGCGAGACGAGGACGTCCTTGTAGCTCGCCAGGTCGGCCGGCGCGGCGACGAGACCCTGCAACCGCCCCTTGTTCGTGCCCTTGCCGGTCACCTGCGGGAAGAAGCCCAGGAACTTGATCTTGCTGCCGTTGCGCAGCCACAGGACATAGTGGCCCGAGGGCGCGAGGTCCTGGCCGACGACGGCGAGCGCCCGCTGGCCGTCCTGGGCGACGACGTTGAGGACGCCGAGCGGCTTCTTGCCGCCGCCGGGCGGCACGAGGTTGACCTGCTTCTCGACGACCGTGCCGCTCGTCGTCGACGTCGTGGCGGTCGTGCTGGTCGTCGCGGCGGCGTTGGTCGATCCGCCGTTGTCGCTGCTGCCGCCGATCGTGCCGGTGGCGACCAGGACGATGGCGGCGATGACGATCGCGGCGCCGACGAGCAGCAGCAGGCCGCCCAGGCGGGAGGACTTCTCGCGGTCGACCCGCGCGCGGCGGCGGGCGTCCAGCGCGTCGAAGGCCTCGTCGACCTCGGCGGGGTCGGCCGGGATGTCGGGCAGGCCGTCGTCGCCGGCCAGGCCGGCCGTGCGCAACTCGCCCGCCACGGTGCGGGCCCAGTGGCGGCCAGGCCCGGACTCCTCGAGATGCTCGCGCGTGGCCGCGCGCGCCGAGGCGCTCTGCTGGCCGAGGAGGTAGTCGCCGACGTCATCCTGGCGATCGGCCTCCAGCCCGAGGTCGTCCGCGGGCCCGAGGGCGTCCAGCGCCGTCAGGGCACGGTCACGCACCGCTTCGGGAGAGATCTTCAGAAGGCCCGCGATCTCCTCGTACGTGCGCCCTTGGCGCAGCACGAGCTGGAGGACGGCCTTCTGGTCTGCGGGGAGATCGTCGAAAGGCGCCATGCGGCGCAGGAGGCTAACCGAAGGACCGCCGGTATCGTGCCGATCCTCATGGATCTGGCTCTTCCTCATCAGTTCGACGGCGGCTTCGACGGCCTCTACGGCCTCGTGATCGACAGCGTGGACCTCGACGCCGGCGAGGTCCACGCGCACGTCGACGTCGCCGACGCCCACAAGCAGCCGGCCGGCCTCGTGCACGGCGGCGTGTTCGCGTCGATCGCCGAATCGATCACGTCGGTGGGCACCTGGTGGGCGGTCCAGGACGACGGGAAGTCGGCTCAGGGCCTGAGCAACCAGACGTCGTTCCTGCGCCCGATCCTGGGCGGGACGATCCACGCGGTGGCCCGGGCGCGGCACCGGGGGCGGACGACGTGGGTGTGGGAGGTCGAGATCTCCGATGACGAGGGTCGCCTGTGCGCGTTGGTGCGGATGACGATTGCTGTGCGGTAGGCGCGTGGCGTGCTGCGGGGCGGGGTCGGCCCGACGGCACTCCGTGACGTCGCCACCCTGCGCTGCGGCCGCCGACGCAGCTCAGAGCTTCCCGACGTAGGCGGCGTCGAGCATGCTGCTGCCGCACTCGGGGCACTCGACCTCCTCGTCGGAGGGCTTGGAGCCCTCCGGCGTCGTCTGCATCCACTCGTGGTCGCAGGCGTTGCAGGTCATCGACCACAGGACGTCGCCCCCGGTGTCGTCGTCGCTCATGGTCAGCCTCCGAAGCGGTTGGTGATCGGGACGCGGCGGTCGCGGCCGAAGGCCTTGGAGGTCACCTTGATCCCGGGTGGGTTCTGGCGGCGCTTGTACTCCGAGACGTCCACGAGGCGGATGACGCGGTCGACGTCGTCTTCGGGCAGCCCGCGGGCGATGAGCTGCTCGCGCCCGAGGTCCTCCTCGACGTAGCCGAGCAGGATCGCGTCGAGGATCTCGTAGGGCGGCAGCGAGTCGGCGTCCTTCTGGTCGGGGCGCAGCTCGGCCGACGGCGGGCGGTCGATGATCGACGCCGGGATCGGGGAGTGCGGGTCGCGCCTGGCGCGCACGTCCACCAGGCGGTAGACCAGGAGCTTCGGGACGTCCTTGATGACGGCGAAGCCGCCGGCGCTGTCGCCGTAGAGCGTCGAGTACCCCACCGACATCTCGGACTTGTTGCCGGTCGTCAGCACCAGCCACCCGAACTTGTTCGACAGCGCCATCAGCAGGTTGCCGCGGATGCGCGCCTGCAGGTTCTCCTCGGTGATGTCGGCCTCGCGATCCTCGAAGACCGGCGCGAGGGTCTCGTCGTAGGCCTCCATGAGGTCCTTGATCGAGAACTCCCGGCACTCGATCCCCAGGTTGCGCGCCAGCGTGCGAGCGTCGTCCTGCGTGCCCGAGGACGAATACGGCGACGGCATGACCACCGCGGTGACCTTCTCGGGGCCGAGCGCGTCGACGGCGATCGTCGCCACCAGCGTGGAGTCCACGCCGCCTGACAGGCCGAAGACGACGTGCTCGAAGCCGTTCTTGCGCAGGTAGTCGCGCGTGCCGAGCACGAGCGCGGCGTAGACCTCGGCGTCGGGGTCCAGCAGGTCGAACACCTCGCCGGCCGGCGCGGCCGTCGCGGCTTCGGTCGCGCCCGTGGAGAAGCGCCCCAGGCACGGCACGGGAGGGTGGCCGGAGCGGCGCACCCGCGGGCGCGTGTCCCGCAGCCGGGCGGCCCGCGCGGCGTGCGAGTCGACGTCGGCGATCAGCAAGTGCTCGGCGAACTGCGGCGCCCGCGCGACGACGTGGCCGGCGTGGTCGTAGACGGCGCTCGTGCCGTCGAAGACCAGCTCGTCCTGGCCGCCCACCAGCGCGCAGAACGCGAACGCGGTGAGGTTGTCGCGAGCCCGCTGCTTGAGCATCGTCTCGCGCTCGGCCGGCTTGCCGGCCTGGTAGGGCGAGGCCGACAGGTTGACGATGAGCTCGGCGCCGGCGAGCGCCTCGGCGACGATCGGCCCGTCCGGGACCCAGTCGTCCTCGCAGATCGTCAGCCCCACGGTGACGCCGTCGACCTCGATCACCGCAGGCTCGGTCCCGGCCTGGAAGTAGCGGACCTCGTCGAAGACGCCGTAGTTCGGCAGGCGCATCTTGCGATAGATGCCCCGGACCTCGCCGTCGGCCAGGACGGCGACCGCGTTGTAGACGTCGTCGGCGCGCTCCGGGAAGCCGACGAGCGCGACGATGCCCTGGGCGTCCTCGGCGAGCCGGTCGACGGCCTCGCGCGCCCGGCGCAGGAAGTGCTCCTTGAGGAGGAGGTCCTCCGGCGGGTAGCCGGTGACGGCCAGCTCGGGGAACGCCACGAGTTGCGCCCCGGCCTCCTTGGCCCGGGCGATGCCGTCGCGGATGGCGGCCTCGTTGCCGGCGATGTCGCCGACGGTGGCGTTGAGCTGGTGCAGAGCCAGGCGCATGGCTCTGCACGCTACCCGGAGGAGCGCCCCAGCCAGTACTCGACGAAGCCGCGCAAGCGCGGGTCGCCGGCCGACGCGACGGCCAGCGCGCGGCCGTGGGCGTAGGCGACGATCGCCGGGCAGTCGGTCGCGGCACCGCCGACCGTCGCGCAGTCGCGCTGCGCCGTGCCGAGGTTCGCCGGGTTCGCGACCGAGGGCGGGTCGAGGATCACCGCCTGGCCGGCCGCGCGCAGCGCCGGATCATCGGGTCCGGCCACGCTGCGCGCCAGGGCGCGGGCGCCGGGATGCTCCCGGGCGTCGAGCACCTCGAGCACGACGTCGCCGGTGCGCAGGTCGCGTGCGTAGCGCGCCGGATCGTCGTGGCGCTGCCCGGGCGCGGCGGCCGCCGGGCCGCTCGTCGTCGCGCCGTCGTTGGCGGTGAAGAACCACAGCGCGAG
>JAWVGD010000224.1:0-9276 GCA_033855515.1 Baekduia sp. | reverse complement strand
TGCCCACGAGCCCGAGCATCTCCACCGCGCGGTCGCGGGCCTTGGCCTTCGACACGTCGTTGTGGGAGCGGTGGGCCTCGGCGAGCTGGTCGCCGATCTTGTAGAAGGGATGCAGCGAGGACAGCGGGTCCTGGAAGATCATCGCGATCTCGCCGCCGCGGACCTTGCGCATCTCGGCGTCGCTCGCGGTGAGCAGGTCCATGCCGTCGAAGGTGATGGAGCCGCTGATGCGCGCGTTGCCCGCGCGCGTCAGGCCCATCACGGTCATGCTCGAGACCGACTTGCCGGAGCCCGACTCGCCGACGATGCCGAGCGCCCGGCCGCGCTCGACGGAGTAGCTGATGCCGTCGACGGCCTGGACGATCCCGTCCTCGGTCTCGAAATGGACCAAGAGGTCCTTGACTTCCAGAAGCGGCTGCGCCATGGGACTCACGCCTCCCACTAGTAGCGCACGCGCGGGTCGAGGAACGCGTACAGGATGTCGACGACCAGGCTCATGAAGGCTACTCCGGCCGCCAGGACGATCGTCGTGCCCTGGATCGTGGCGAGGTCGCCGCGCTGGATCGCGTCGAACGAGAGCCGCCCGACGCCGTCGATGTTGAACACCGTCTCGGTCAGGATCGCGCCGCCCATGAGGATGCCGATGTCGAGGCCGAGCACGGTGATGATCGGCGTGATCGCCGACCGCAGCCCGTGGCGCAGGACGACCCGGCGCTCCGACAGGCCCTTGGCCCGCGCGGTGCGGATGTAGTCCTCAGACAGCGTCTCCAGCAGGTTGGACCGCAGCAGCCGGGCGTAGATCGCGGCGAACGCGGCGGCCAGCACGAGCCACGGCATGATCAGCGCGTGTGCCTTGCCGAAGAAGCTGGTGGCGTCCTGATAGGCGCCCGAGCCCGGGAAGAGCTTGAACTTGCCGATGTCGTCGCTGAACAGGTACAGGCAGACGAGGCCCATCCAGTAGACGGGCGCCGAGATGGCCACCAGCGCACCGCCCATCAGGATGCGGTCCCACATCGAGCCGCGGGCGACGGCGGAGACGGTGCCGATGAGCACACCGGACAAGAACCAGATGACGGCGGCGCCGACGACCAGGAAGATCGTGTTGGGCAGGCGGCTGAACACCAGCGTGCGCACCGGCTCGTTGTTGGTGTAGCTGTTGCCGAAGTCGAAGTGCAGGACGAGCTTCTTGACGTAGTCGAAGTACTGCGCCGGAAGCGACTTGTCGAGCCCCAACTGGTTGCGGATCGCCGCGAGCGTCTCGGGCGTGGGGCTGCGCCCCGCGCGGAGCTTCGCGGGATCGCCGCTGGGCAACACGTAGAAGATCAGGAAGGTGATCGCGGTGATCACCAACAGGAGGAGGACCGTCCAGAGGAGACGACGGGCGATGTAGGCGGCCATGGAAGGAGAGGTTCGATCGCGCCCCGGCCGGCCGCCCCGCCCGGGTGGGCGGGGCGGCAGCCGGGATCAACGGGTGATCGCGGTTGGTCTGAGACCTACTTGATCGAGGTGTAGGTGAAGTCCCAGAGCGCCAGGTAGGGGTTCGGGACCCCGTTGACGTTCTTGGACCGGACCAGCGTCGTCTTGTCCCAGACGAACGGGACGGCCGGCGCGTCGTTGGTGATCATCTTGTCGATCTCACCCCACGCCTTGTTGCGGGCGTCGCCCTCGAGCAGCGAGGCGGCCTTCATGGCGGCGTCGACCTTCGGGTCGTTCAGCTGCGCCAGGTTGTTGTTGCCGCCGCCCTTGGCGATCGTGTAGCCGGCGAACGTGGGCTCGAGCATCGACTGCGGGTCGATGAAGTCCTTGAACCAGCCGGCGCCGCCGCAGACGGCGACCTTCTTGTCCGGCACCTGGCACCACTCGGTGTAGACCGCGTCCTGCGGGACGAGGCGCAGCTTCATGTTGAAGCCGAGCTTCTGGAACTGCGCGGCGGCCACCTCGGCCTGGGCCTTGCCCGGGTCGGCGTTGGCGCCGACCATCAGGAACTGCTCCTTGCCGGTGTACTTGCCGCTGGGGTAGCCGGCCTTCTTCATGTACTGGGCGGCGAGGTTCATGTCGCCGGACTCGTTCTTCAGGAAGTCGAAGCCCGGGCCCTTGTACCCACCCGCCTCGTTGAAGCCGGGGAAGTCCGGCGGCAGGAAGTGGGTCGGGATGTCGCCGACGAACTTGCCGCCGCGGGCCAGACGGGCCGCGTTGCGGTCGAAGCCGGCGATGACCGCACGACGCACGTCGACGTTGTCGAACGGCTTGATCGTCGTGTTCATCGGGAAGTAGCGGTAGCCACCCGACGGGACCGTCGTGTACTGGTCCTTGATCTTGGTGACGAGCTCCTTGAGGATGTTCGCCGGCGGGTTGGTGTCGAGGATCATGTTCTGACCGTCGAGCACCTGACGCGCGGAGACGTTCGGATCGGACGCGTTGGTCCGGATGAAGATCTCATCCAGGTAGCCGGGCCGGTCGTCGGTCTTCGGATCCCAGTTCGGGTTGCGGACCAGGTCGATGCTCTTGCCGGCCTTGTAGCCGACCGTGTTGCCCTGCGCGTCGTTCTTGACCATGTACGGGCCGGTGGCGACGACGTGCGTGTTGTAGGTCGACGGGTTCTTGGCGTCGAACTTGGACGCGTACTCCTTGGGCACCGGGGTCGTGATGGGCATCACGAGCGCGGCGGCGAAGGACACGGCGACGGGCTGCTGGAGCTTGAAGACGACCGTGCTGTCGTCCGGCGTGGTGATGCCGGAGATCGTCTTGACGCCCTTGGTCGGGGCCTTGGGGGCGCCGACGATCGGGAAGTAGGAGGCGTACTGGCCGCCGACGTTGACCGAGAAGAAGCGCTCGAAGGCGTACTTGATGTCCTTGGAGGTGACCTCGCGGTTGACCGGCGGGCTGAACTTGATGCCCTTCTTCAGCGTCACCGTGACGGTCTTCTTGTCGGCGGAGATCTGCGGGTCGCCCTGGGCGATGTCCGGGATCGTCTTGCCGGGATCCGACGGTCCGATCGTGTAGAGCGTGCGGCCCATGGCGCCGTCGACCTGCTCACCGGCGGTGTAGTAGGTGTGGCCCGGGTCGAGGTAGTCGACGTCGGAGGCGGCCAGCATGGTGAGCTTGCCGCCCTTCTTGCCGGCGGTCGTGGGTGTATCGCCGGCAGCGGCCGACGACTTCGTGGTCGTCTTCGATGAAGACGACGAATTGCTGCTGCCGCCACAGGCGGCAACGACGAGGGCGAGCGTGGCCAGCGCGCTCACCACGAGGAATCGAAGGGGATTCCCGGACATGGATGGTCCTTTCATTGGAACGAACGTACGTGCACTGCCTCGCGCCGCGGTCTCCTCAGACACGGCGCGTTACTTCGAGGTACGGGGGTTGAGGGCGTCCTGGAGTCCGTCGCCGACGATGTTGAAGGCGAGGACCGTGATCAGCAGCGCCAGGCCCGGGAACGTCATGAACCACCAGGCGTCCTGGAAGACGGACACCGCATCGGAGATCATGGCGCCCCACGAGGGCTTGGAGGGATCGACCCCGACGCCGAGGAACGACAGTGCCGCCTCGTAGAGGATGTTCTGCGGGATCAGGACGGTCGAGTAGACGATGATCGGGGCGACCAGGTTCGGGAGGATCTCCCGGAAGATGATGCGGAAGTCCGAGGCGCCGAGCGATCGGGACGCCTCGACGAACTCGCGCTCGCGCAGTGAGAGCACCTGACCGCGGATGATGCGCGCCATGTAGGGCCACGACGTGAGCACGATCACGAAGATCACGACCGTCAGGCCCGGCTGCAGCGCGCCGCCGAGGCAGCCCTGCACGCAGGCCACGCCGATGCCCACGGCCAGGACGAGCACCGGGAACGCCAGCATGAGATCCATGATCCGGCCGAGGATCGTGTCGGTCCATCCGCGGTAGTAGGCGGCGACCATGCCGAGCACGACGCCCAGCAGCACGATCAGCGCGGTGGAGATGAACGCCACCTCGAGCGAGATGCGCGTGCCGTAGATGACGCGCGACAGGACGTCGCGGCCGCGCTCGTCGACGCCGAACGGGTGCGCACCGCTCGGGCCGGTCGGCGACCCGAAGTCGTCGAGCAGGTTCGCGTTCTGCGTATTGGGGTTGGGAAGCCCGAAGACCTTGACGATCAACGGGCCGATGATGCCGATCAGCACCATCACGAGGACGATGGTCAGGGCGATGAGCGCGACCTTGTCGCGCCGCAGCCGTCGCCAGAAGAGCTCCAGCGGCGAGCGGGCAGCGATCTCTGTCGCCGACTCGTCGGCGAGCTCCAGCTGCTCACCGTCGAGCAGCGTCTCCGAAGCACCGGTGCTCACGCCCCGGCCCCCGCGTGCGTGGTCAAGTCCTGCTTGATGGGTCCCTCTCCCAGAAGCTGTTGACATCTCGCCCGGATGGTGGGGTCCCTGCACCTCCTCAACGGGAGGGGCC
This sequence comes from Baekduia sp., assembly GCA_033855515.1. Classification (GTDB taxonomy): domain Bacteria; phylum Actinomycetota; class Thermoleophilia; order Solirubrobacterales; family Solirubrobacteraceae; genus Baekduia. Next base: position 4,848 of record JAWVGD010000224.1, on the reverse strand, counting down.
CCTGGCGAGACGCGGGCAGGCTACTCCTCTTCGGGGGGATATGTCAGGTCACTTGACCACACACAATCTGAGCTTCACGCAAGCTGCAGAGCCAAGCGACTCCACTCTGGACAAGTTGATGCCGGAACGGTGTGCGTTTTGGCACTGCCGCTCAGGGGCCGTATCGGCCGATCGCCGGGTGGCGCGGAGAGGGGTCAGGCCGCAGGGGCGACGACGCCCCGAGCTGGATTCGAACCAGCGGCCTTCCCCTTAGGAGGGGGACGCTCTATCCATCTGAGCTATCGGGGCCGGACTGCGTGCACAGCCTACGACGGGAGGCGCACCACGGACACGAAGAAGTCGTCGATCTGGCGGACGACCGCGATGAAGCGCTGGAAGTCGACGGGCTTGGTCACGTAGGCGTTCGCGTGCAGGTCGTAGGACTTCATGACGTCCTCCTCGGCCTCGGAGGTCGTCAGCACGACGATCGGGATCGTCCGCAGCGATGGGTCGCCCTTGGCCTCGGCGAGCACCTCGCGGCCGTCCTTGCGGGGCAGGTTGAGGTCCAGCAGCACGAGGTCGGGCCGCTCCACGCCGGCGTACTCGCCCTCGCGCCGCAGGTAGGCCAGCGCCTGCTCGCCGTCGGCCACGATGCTGAGGTTGTTGTGGACCTTGTTGAACTCGAACGCCTCCTGGATCAGGAGCACGTCGCCTGGATCGTCCTCGACCAGGAGGACCTCGATCGGCCGTCCGGCGGGCTTGGGGGTCATGCGTCCTCCTCGGGGGCGGGCAGGGTGAAGCCGAAGCTGGCGCCGCCGCCGGCGCCCTCGGGCTCGAGCCAGATCTCGCCGCCGTGGAACTCCACGATCTTGCGGCACATGGCGAGCCCGATCCCGGTCCCGGAGTACTCCTCCTTGGGATGCAGGCGCTGGAAGATCACGAAGATGCGGTCGGCGTAGCGCGGCGCGATGCCGATCCCGTTGTCGTCGACGGCGAACCGGAAGACGTCGCCGTCGCGCCGGACCGACACGCGCACGTGCGGGGCCGCGTCGCCGCGGAACTTCACGGCGTTGCCGACGAGGTTCTGCAACAGCGCGGTCAGCAGCGAGCGGTCGCCGAGCACGCGCGGCAGCGGGCCGTCCACCTCGACGGTCGCGCCGGCCTCCTCGATGGCCGTGCCGAGGTTGTCGAGTGCGTCGGCGACGACGACGTCCATCTCGACGGCGACGTGCTCGGCACCGACCCGCCCGACGCGCGAGAACGCCAGCAGGTCGTTGATGAGGACCTGCATGCGCTTGGCGCCGTCGACCGCGAACTCGATGTACTGGTCGGCGCGCTCGTCGAGCTGGCCCTGGTAGCGGTGCTGCAGCATCCCGGTGAAGCTCGCGACCTTGCGCAGCGGCTCCTGGAGGTCGTGCGAGGCGACGTAGGCGAACTGCTCCAACTCGGCGTTGGAGCGCTTGAGGTCCAGCGCCTGCTCCTCCAGCCGGGTCCGCGCGATGCTCACGGCCTCCAGCTCGGCGAGGATCCGGCGGCGCATGGACTCGACGTCGGTGCTGAGCCCGACGATGTCGCGCGGGCCCTGCACGTCGACGGCGTGGTCGAACTCGCCGCGCGCGACGCGGCGGGCGTCGCGGGCCAGCCGCGACAGCGGGTCGGCCACCACCCGGCGCAGCGTCGCCCCCGCCACGAGCGCGGCGGCGAGCAGCAGCGCGCCCGTGAGCAGCACGGCGAGCGTCGCGGCGCGGGCGGCGTCGTTGAGACTGGCCCGCGCGTCGGCGCGCGCGGTCGCCAGGTGCGCGTTCATCGCGCCGAACGCGGCGCGCACCGGGTCGAACAGCGCCTTGCCCTCGGCGGCGGGCGGGAGGTTCGGCGACCGGGGGCCCTCCTTGCGCACCGTGAGCACCACCGGGTCGGCGTAGACCAGGTGCCAGGAGCTCGACCGCAGGCCGGCGGTCGTCAGGTCGGCGTCGAGGTGCGGGACGTCGCCGGTCGCGGCGATCCGCAGCAGCGCGGCGCGCGCGGCCGCGGCCTCGCGGCTGCCGGTGGCGTAGGGCTCCAGGAACTCCGGGCGCCCCGACAGCGCGTAGCCGCGCGTGCCGGTCTCCTGGTTGAGCAGCGCCGCGAAGTACTGGCTCGACTGCACGCGGGCGGGGTCGACACGGTCGACCACCGTGCGTCGCGCCCCGGCGAGGTGATGGAGCGCCAGGAGGCAGCCGGCCACGCCGACCAGCGCCGCCAGCACGAGGACGCCGGCGGTCACGGCGAGCCACTGGCCGCTGCGCAGGCGCGACATCCGGGGCGTGCGGGCGTCAGCCATCGGCGCCGAGCCCCAGCAGGAGGACCGCCACGTCGTCGGCCAGCGCCCCGCCGTTGAGCTCTTCGGCGGTCGCGATGAGGCGGCCGATCAGGGTCGCGCCGTCCTCTCCGGCCGCCGGCGCGGTGCCCGCGCGCGCCGCCCGCGCGGCCACCAGCTCGACCAGGCGTGCCGACCCGAGGCGCTCGTCGCCGGGGCCGACGCGGCCCTCGATCAGCCCGTCGGTGTACAGCAGCAGCTCCCAGCGCTCGGGCAGGGCGACGGTCACGCCGGCAGACGACGCCGGGGCCGACAGTCCGGCGCCCAGCGGCGGGCGCACCGGGCCGACCGGCAGCTCGCGGGCGACGCCGGCGGCCAGCAGGATCGGCACCGGGTGGCCGGCGACCCGCACGGTCGCCGAGCGCCGGTCCGGCGCCACCGAGACCATGCACGCGGTGGCGAACACGTCCTCGCCCAGGCGCTCATGGACGAGGACCTCGGTCAGCGTCTGCAGCAGGTCCTGCGGCGCGCGGCCGCCCAGGACGAGCGTCCGCCACGCGATCCGCAGGCACACCCCGAGCGCGGCCGCGTCCGGATCGTGGCCGGAGACGTCGCCGATGACGGCGTGCAGCGTCCCGTCGGCCACCTCGACCACGTCGAAGAAGTCGCCGCCGAGCAGCGTCCGCGCACGGCCGGGGCGGTAGCCGGTGGCGACCGTCAGGTGCGCGTCGGAGACGATCGGCCGCGGGAGCAGGCCCCGCTCGAGCCGCGCGCTCTCCTTCGCGGTGAGCTGGGCGGCGTGCAGCTCGGTCTGGACGACCTCGGCCCGCCGCCGCTCCACCGCGTACCGGATCGACCGGGCAAGCAGCTCGCCGTCGACACGGCCCTTGACGAGGTAGTCCTGGGCGCCGGCCGCTACGGCCTCCAGCCCGCGCGCGGTGTCCGACAGGCCGGTGAGCACGAGCATCGGGACGCCCGGCGCGGCCGCCTGCAGCCGATGCAGCGCGGCGAGGCCGTCGGCGTCCGGCAGCCCGAGGTCCAGCACGACGCAGGACACGTCGCCCGGCAAGGCGGTCTCGGCCGCCGCGACGGTCCTGGCCCGCGTGACGCCGACGGCGAGGTCGGCGTCCAGCAGCAGCTCCTCGAAGAGGAACGCGTCGCCGTCGTCATCCTCGACGAGCAGCACCTTCAGCCTCGCGTCGTCGGGAACCCCGCCAGGGCCGGCCGTGCCGGGTGCGTGCACGGCCGCCAACCTACCTACACGTGCGCCGCGCGGCTCAGTCGCGGTCGGGGCGGCCGGGGTACACGTCGTCGATCGTCGCGCACGCGACGTACGGCGCGCCCGCGGCGGCCTCGATCTTCGCGGCGCCGCCGGCGAGGCGGTCCAGCACCGAGACGACGCCGACGATCTCGTGGCCGGCCTCGCGGACCGCCTCGATCGCCTGCAGCGTCGAGCCACCGGTGGTCACCACGTCCTCGACGATGACGCAGCGGTCACCGGCCTGCAGGAACGGGCCCTCGATGCGCCGCTGGAGCCCGTGCTGCTTGGCGACCTTACGGACGAAGAAGGCCTTGCCCTCGAAGCCGCCGGCCAGCGCGGCGCACGCGACCGGGTCGGCGCCCATCGTCAGGCCGCCGACGGCGGTGGCGCCCCAGGCGCGCGCGTGGGCGGCGACGAGCTCGCCCAGCGCGCGGAAGCCCGCGGGCCGCAGGATCGCGCGCTTGGCGTCGACGTAGTACTGCGCCGTGGCGCCGCTGGTCAGCACGACCTCGCCGACGACGAGCGCATGCTCGCGCAACTCCTCCACCAAACGTTGGGTCGCGTCCATGTGCGGCCGTAGTCTATGCCGCGTGCTGGAACGGGCCCTGCGCCTCGCGTCGATCGTCTGCAGCCTGCTGATCGTCCTCGGCTGGGGCTGGTTCGCCGCCGACCAGACCAACGCGGCGTCCAAGCAGACCCAGGCCGAGATCGCCGGCAGCCGCGCCGCGCAGGTCCCCGACCCTGATCCCACCCAGGAGCGGGCACGGGAGAAGGTCAACAGCCGGCCGCACGAGATCGTCGACGACGCCAACGACGTGCTGCTGCGGCCCTTCTCGTCGGTGGCGCAGGGCAGCTCGAGCAAGTGGGTGCGCCGGACGGTCCCGGCGTTGCTGGGCCTGCTGGTCTACGGCTTCGGCCTTGGGCTGCTGGCGCGCTACGCCACCGGGCGCTGATGGCGGGCGACGCCGCGTTCGGCGTCCCGGGCCGCGCGAGGCGCTACAGGTAGACGTCGACCGGGTCGCCGTAGGCGATCCAGTTGAAGATCGGGACGGCGTCCGGGACCGGGGCCCGCAGGCAGCCGTGGCTGGCGGCGTAGGTCGGGACCTCCGCGTAGCCATGGATGCCGTAGCCGCCGTGGAAGTAGCTGGTGAACACCATGCCCTTGGCGTTCGTGCCCGGCGTCTTGGAGTACACGCGGAAGGTCCCGAGGACCGTGGGCGTCGACGGCTTGCCCGAGCTGATCGGGTAGATCCGCTCGACCTTGCTGCCGCGGATGAGCGCCAGCACCTGCAGCGACTGATCGTCCTCGACG
>JAWVGD010000223.1:0-2694 GCA_033855515.1 Baekduia sp. | reverse complement strand
CCCGCTCTGGGTAGGGGAATCGACGGCGGCGCAGCCCACGGCGGCGCCCGGCGCTTCCTCAGAGGGTTCTTCGCCGCCTCTCAACTTCGTGACCGACCGTCTGCCCATGCCCTCGGCCGCACTGACCGCCGCGCCCGCGGCGGGCGCTCGTCTGCGCTTCCCGGCGCTCGACGGGCTGCGCGGCCTCGCGGCCTTCGGGGTCCTGGTCCTGCACGTGTGGATGTTCAGCTACGGGGACCTCCACAAGCCGCCGAAGGGCCTCCTCGACTTCGCCGCGGGCGAGCTGCGTCTCGGCGTCCAGCTGTTCTTCGTGCTGTCGGGCTTCCTCGTCTACCGCCCGTTCGCGGCCGCGGCGCTCGACGGCGGCCGGACGCCGCGCCTCGGTCGCTACGCCGTGCGCCGGGCCGCGCGCATCCTGCCGGCCTACTGGGCGGCGCTCGCGGGCTCGTTCCTGCTCCTGCGCCACCTCGATCACCCCATGCAGATCGACGCCGCCCAGCTCCCGGTGTTCCTCCTGTTCGCGCAGAACCACTTCGACGAGACGATCAAGCACCTCGACCCACCGATGTGGACGCTCGCGATCGAGGTGTCGTTCTACGCGGCGCTGCCGTTCGCCGGCCTGCTCGCCGTGCGGCTGGGCGCCGGGCGCAAGCGGCAGCTCGCGCTGACGCTCGGGCTGGTCGCCACCGGGGCGCTGTGCACCGCGCTCGCGTTCGAGCGCGGCTGGCCGCAGACGCTCAGCACGTCGCTGCTGCCGCACCTGGTCGAGTTCGGGGCCGGAATGACGGTCGCGGTCGCGCTGCACGGTCAGAGGTTGCGCCGCCGTCGCGCAGCATGGCTGCTCGGCGCGGGCATCGTCCTCGTCCTGGCCAACTCGGTCTGGCACGCCAAGGGCCTCGGCGCCCAGGCGCCGCGCAGCCTCGTCGGCGACGCGCCGGGCATCGCGGGGCTCGCGCTCGTGCTCGCGGCGATCGTCTCGTCGAAGTGGCGGGCGGCCGCTCCACTGTCCCGCGGGCCCGCGCGCTGGCTCGGGCAGATCTCCTACGGCCTGTACCTCATCCACTTCCCGGTCATCGTCGGGCTGCGGGAGACCGAGCACTGGCCGGACACGTTCCGGCGCCAGCTGCTCGCCGTCGCCGGGCTGACGATCCCGGCCGCGGCGTTGTGCTGGTGGTTGATCGAGCGCCCCGCGATCCGCTGGGCACAGCGCGTCACGGCGCCCACGCCCGCGCCCGCGCTCGGCGCGACGGCCGAGCCGGCGCGCCGGCAGAAGACCGGCGAGCTGCGGGCGCTGCGCCCGCAGACGTCAAAGTCCTGAGCTACCCGCGGCGCTCGACGACGGCCACCACGCCCTGGCCGCCGGCTGCGCAGACCGAGATCAGCGCGCGCCCCGAGCCCTTCTCGGCCAGGAGCTTGGCCGCCGTGGCCAGGATGCGTCCACCGGTCGCGGCGAACGGATGCCCCGCGGCCAGCGACGACCCGTTGACGTTCAGCTTGTCGCGGTCCACGGACCCGAGCGGGCCGTCGAGGCCCAGGTGCGAACGGCAGAAGTCCGCGTCCTCCCACGCCGCCAGCGTCGCGAGGACCTGCGACGCGAACGCCTCGTGGATCTCGAAGAAGTCGAACTCGTCGAGGGTCAGCCCCGCGCGCGCGAGCATCTGCGGGACGGCGTAGACCGGGGCCATCAACAACCCCTCGTCGCCGTGGACGTAGCTGACCGCCGCGGTCTGGCTGTGCGTCAGATGCGCGAGGACGGGCAGCCGCCGCTGCGCGGCCCACGCATCGGTGGACAGCAGGACGACCGATGCGCCGTCCGACAGCGGCGTCGAGTTGGCCGCGGTCATCGTCGCCCCGTCCTCGCGCGCGCCGAAGACCGGCTTGAGCTTGGCGAGCTTCTCCCGCGAGGAGTCCGGTCGCAGGTTCTGGTCGCGCGACAACCCCAAGAACGGCGTGAGCAGGTCGTCGAAGAACCCGCGGTCGTACGCGGCGGCCAGGCGCTGATGGCTCGCCACCGTCAGCTCGTCCTGCGCCTCGCGGGTGATGCCCCAGCGGCGCGCCGTGATCGCGGCGTGCTCGCCCATCGACAGGCCGGTGCGCGGCTCGGCGTTGCGGGGCACGTCGGGCGCGAGATGCCCCGGCCGGACGTGGGCCAGCAGCTTGATGCGCTCGGCGGTCGACGTGCTGGCGTTGACCTTCACCAGCAGCCGTCGCAGATCGTCGTTGACGCCCAGCGGCGCGTCGCTGGTCGTGTCGACGCCGCCGGCGATCGCCACCTCGGTCTGCCCGAGCGCGATCTTGTTGGCCGCGAGCACCGCGGCCTGGATGCCGGTGTCGCAGGCCTGCTGGACGTCGAACGCCGCCGTCGCGTCGTCCAGCGCGCTGCCCATGACGCACTCGCGCGCGAGGTTGAAGTCCCGTGCGTGCTTGAGCACGGCCCCGGCGACGACCTCGTCGACCGCCTCGCCGGCGAGCCCGAAGCGCGCGACGAGCCCGTCGATGGCGCTGGTGAGCATGTCCTGGTTGGACGCCTGGGCGTAGGGCCCGTTGGACCGCGCGAACGGGATCCGGTTGCCGCCGAGGATCGCGGCGGGGCGTGGGATGCAGCGATCTGGGGAAGTCTGCTTCTGAGCCATGATGACATCGACGAATGTAACATCGAACCGTGTCGCAAGCCGCTGACACCTACCAACGCCT
>JAWVGD010000222.1:0-16778 GCA_033855515.1 Baekduia sp. | reverse complement strand
GCCGCGGATCGCGGTCGTGCCGCCCCCCGTGCCGGACGGCCTGCAATGCGTCCTGATGGCCCAGCCGGCTGAGGCGGTACAGCAGCTCGCCCTTGGACGGGTAGTGGATGTACATCGCGCCCGGGCTCATCTGCGCACGCAGCGCGATGTCGCGTGTGGTGGTGGCGTAGTAGCCCCGCTCCGAGAAGCACTCCAGCCCCGCGGTGAGCAGGCGCTGGGCCGCTCCAGGCCCGACCTCGCGCTCCACAAGCTCGAAGTCGGCCCGGTCCTCGTCCGCGATGAGGACCGCGGCGCGGGCCTTCTTGGGCTTGGGAGCCATCGTGTCGCGACCGTAGCGCCGCGGCCCGCCGCGCGGACGGTTCCCGCGCCGTGCGCCCTCCATGTTTCGGTTCTCAAGCGTCTCGCGGACGTAGGCCTATGCCTCGGTCCGGGCGCGCGACGTTCGGCGTGGGCGAACACACATGGACAGTGCCGGGGCGGCGCCCCATCATCGCGCCATGGGTCACCGTGAACGATCGTCGTCCATCGCACGCGCCGAGGACGTGACCCGACCCGACCGGACCGTCGACGTGATCGTCGTCGGCAGCGGCGCCGCCGGACATGCCGCGGCACTCAGCGCTACGGCCGAGGGCGCCGAGGTCTTGCTCGTGGAGAAGCTCGACCGGCCCGGCGGCACGACCGGCAAGTCGGGCGGGTGGTACTGGGTGCCCAACAACCTCGAGATGCAGGCACTGGGCATCGAGGACCCGCGCGAGGACGCGCTGCGCTACATGGCGCGGCTGACCCGCCCCGAGGCCTACGACCCCGATGACGCCCATCTCGGGCTGCGGCCGTGGGAGCACGGGCTGATCGCGGCGTTCTACGACCATGCCGCAACGGCCGTCGCGGCGCTCGTCGAGTCCGGCGCGCTCGAAAGCGTCCACGCGCGGGAGTTCCCCGACTACTTCGCGCAGCTGCCGGAGAACAAGGCGCCGTCGGGGCGCGTCTACATCCCCGCCACGCCCGACGGGGAGATGGGCACCGGGGCCGACATGATCGTCCAACTCAGCGCCGCGGCCGAGCGCGCGGGCGTCACGACGCTACTCGGCCACGCGGTGCAGCAGCTGCTCGTCGACGACGATGGCCGTGCGGCCGGCGTCGTGGTCGGCCACGCCGGCGGGACCGCGGCCTTCGCCGCACGCCGCGCCGTCATCTTCGCCTCGGGCGGCTTCGCCCAGGATCGAGACCTGCGCCGCGAGTTGCTCGCCGGGCCGATCTTCGGCACCTGCGCGGCACCGGGCAGCACCGGCGACTTCCTGCGGATCGCCACCGAGCTCGGGTTGCCGGCCCGCGCCACGGGCTACCCGTGGATGTCGCCGGCGGTGCTCGAGCGCGCCCTGCGCAATCGCGCCGACCTCGAGATGACGTTCCAGGCCACGGGCGACAGCATGATCGAGGTCAACCGCATGGGCGTCCGAGCGACCAACGAGAAGTTGCAGTACAACGAGCAGACGCTGGTGCACTGGGAGTGGGACGCCCAGCGGGCCGAGTACCGCAACCTGCTGTTGTTCATGATCTGGGATCAGCCGTGCCAGGACGCCTACGCCAGCGACCTGCCCGGGAACCCGATCGCCCCGGAGGGCGGAGACGACGAGCACGTCCTGCGGGCCGAGACGCTCACCGAGCTGGCCGCTGCGCTGGGCGAGCGCCTGGGCGCGCTGGCCTCGCAGACCGGCGGCTTCGCGCTCGATGAGGGGTTCGCGGCACGGTTGCCGCACACGATCGCGCGGTTCAACGAGCAAGCACGCAGCGGGGTGGATTCCGACTTTCACCGTGGCGAAACGCCGATCGAGACGTTCTTCAACGCGTTCCATGGCGAGGTGCGCAACCCCGACTCGCCCACGATGCACGCGTTCGCCGGCGAGGGCCCCTACTACGCGACGATCATCGCGCCCGGCATGCTGGACTCCAAGGGCGGGCCGGTGATCGACCCGAGCGGGCGAGTGCTGGACGCCGGCGGCGACCCGGTCCCGGGCCTGTACGGCGCGGGCAACTGCGTCGCGTCGCCCTCCGGCAAGGCGTATTGGGCCGGGGGAGCGACCATCGGGCCGGCGCTGACGTTCGGCTGGCTGGCCGGCAAGGCCGCCGCCCAGGAAGCGCCGCGATCTGCCCCGCCGACCATCCCCGCCGCCACGGGGATCGGCTTATGACCGACATGGACATGGCGTTCCCGGCCGACCCGGCCCACCCGTCGCCGATGGATCTCATGGTGTTCCGCGAGGTCCTGGCCTCGTTCCCGGCCGGGGTGGTCATCGTCACCGCGATGGACGCCGAAGGCCGGCCGATGGGGTTGACCGTGAGCGCGTTCTGCTCGGTTTCCGCCGTACCGGCGCTCGTGTGCGTCTGCGTGGACGCCGGCTCCAACACGCTCCCGGCCATCCGTCACTCGGGCGCCTTGACCATCAACATCCTCGCGGCCGGGCGCGAGAAGCTCGCGCTGCGGTTCGCCTCCAAGCGCAAGGACAAGTTCGACATCGTGGATTGGGCGCCGGCGCCTCACGACCGCGGGGGGCCGATCCTGACGTCCGACGCCGCGGCCCACCTGGTCTGCGTGGTCGACCGAGAGGTCGAGGCCGGCGACCACTCGTTGTTCATCGCTGAGGCGATCGGCGCGGGCGTCCAGGTCGGTCACCCGCCACTGGTGTACCACCGCCGTGGCTTTGCGTCGGTGAGCTGAGGCCGCGCTCACCGAACCCTCGGACGGTCGCGCGCCCGCCCAACTCGACTTGGTGTTGGCGCAAGCGTTGGATCGAGTCGAGGCGCGGCCGCCCCGCCGGGGGATGGGACGGCGAGGCGGCCGGCGCGCGGCCGTCCGTGGACCTGCAGCGTAAGGGTGGGTGAAGGCTCTCCCGATGCGGGGTGCAAAATATGGAGCTTCGCCGCGCCCACTCCCGGTGTGTCGCGCCATCAGTCGCGCGTTCACCCGCGGGCCGGTGCTGCCAAGCGCCCGACCCGGTGACCGGTCCCTGAGGGCAGGCGCGACAGGGCCGGAGGCCGGTGGTCGGGGCTTGCGGCCGGGGCGAGCATCTGCGGCGCACCCGCTCGGACGAAAGGAGCAGCAAACCGCATGCTCCCGCTTCGAGCACCCCGGGTCGCGGAGGCTCTTCGGTGAGTCCGGTCCTCACGTCTGGCCCAGGGTGGCAGCAGATCGGTGAGCTCGCGATGGCGTTCGGCCTGTCGTCGCTGATCGGGCTGGAGCGTCACTGGCACCACAAGTCCGCCGGCCTGCGGACCCATACGTTGGTGGGCCTCGGGGCGGCGTTGTTCGTGATCGTCAGCAAGTACGGCTTCGACGACGTGCTGGGCCGCAACGTCGCCCTGGATCCGTCGCGCGTGGCGGCCCAGGTCGTGACGGGCATCGGGTTCATCGGCGCAGGCCTGATCTTCGTGCGCGGCGACGCCGTGCGGGGCCTGACGACCGCCGCGATCGTGTGGATGACCGCCGCGATCGGCATGGCCTGCGGCGCAGGGCTCGCCGTCGTCGCCCTCGTCGCCACGGCGGGCCACTTCCTGGTCGTGCTGGTCTATCCGAGACTGCTCGACGCGCTGCCACGGTCTCGCCATGTCGGCTTCGGGCTGCGGGTCATCTATGAGGACAGTCGCGGCATCCTCCGGATCATCCTGGCGGAGAGCACCCTTCGCGGGTTCGCGATCGTCCAGGTCGACACCCGCCAGCTGGAGCACGACATTCACGGCGTGTCCGCGGTTGCCGTGACGCTCGAGCTCCAAGGCCAGCCGACGGTCGGTCCCCTGGCGGTTGCGCTCAGCGACCTCGACGGCGTGTTCGAGGTTTCCACGACCGACCACGCGCATGACCGCGACTGAGACCGGGACACGTCGATCGGCGAGCGTGGGTCCTGGAGGCGGGGTCGTGAGAAGCTTCTGCCCGTGACCCTCCGCCGTTCGTGCCTGGTGGTGCCCGGCCACAGCGCCAAGATGCAGGCAAAGGCGTTGGGCGCCGGGTCCGACGAGGTCGTGTTCGACCTCGAGGACGCCGTGGCGCCGGACGCCAAGGAGGTCGCTCGCGCGCAGTTGCGGGAGACGCTCTCGGCACCGGAGTGGCGCGAGCGCCAGGTGGCGATCCGGGTCAACGCTGCGGCCTCCGGTGAGCAGGAGGCCGACCTGGCGCTGTGCGCGAGCCTGGACCTCGAGGGCCTGACGCTCGTCGTGCCCAAGGTCGAGTGCCCCGGCGACGTGACCGCCGCGGCCGCGGTCGCCCCCGTCCAGGCCCTGATCGAGACCCCGGCCGGGCTCGCCGCGGCGGCGGCCGTCGCAACGCGGCCCTCGGTGGTGGCGCTCATCCTGGGATACGCCGACCTCGCGGCTGCGCTGGGCCGGCGCGGCGCGGAGCGCGACCTCGACCGCTGGCTGGTCGCGCAGGAGACGCTGCTGGCGGCGGCCCGCATCGGCGAGGCCCAGGCGATCGACGGGCCGTTCTTCGGGCTGCGCGATGAGCGCGGGGTCGGCCGGGCGGCGCGCGCGGCGCGCGAGCTGGGCTTCGACGGCAAGTGGGCCATCCACCCGGCGCAGGTCGCGCCGCTCAACGCGGCGTTCGCGGCGACCCCGGGCGAGCGCCGCTGGGCGGAGCGCGTCGTGGCTGCGGTGGAGGCGGCGGCCCGCGGCGGCGGCGCCGCGGCGACGGTCGACGGCGCCATGGTCGACGAGGCGATGGTCCGCCAGGCACGCCGGCTGCTGGCGTTGCCGTTCGACCCACCACCCGAGGCTGCCGCGCCCGACCACCGCGTGGCGGCGCCGTACTACGAGGACCTGGCGCCGGGAGCGACGTTCCGGGCGCCGGGCATGACGCTGAGCGCCGGGCATGCCGCGCTACATCAGGCGGTCGTCGGGGACCGCCTGCGGCTGGCGCTCGACGCCGCGCTGTACGAGGCCGTCACCGGCACGCCGGGCGTGCTGGCCCATCCGATGCTCGTGTGCGATGTCGCGATCGGGCAGTCCACCGCGCCGAGCGCTCGAGTACTCGGCAATCTGTTCTATCGCGGGCTGGGCGCGCGCCCGGTTCCGGTCGGGACGACCCTGCAGACCACGACCGAGGTCGTCGCGCGTCGCGACGCCTCGCGGGGGCGGGGCATCGTGGTCCTGCGGGTGACCACGGTGGTCGCCGACGGCGAGCCCGTCCTCGACTTCTGGCGTGCGCCGCTGCTGCCGGGCGGTCGCGGCGAGGCGCCCGGCGACGCCGACGACCTCGCCACGGTCGGGCATCCGGTCGACGCGGCCACGCTCGTGCCGCAGGGATGGGACCTCGCTCCGCTGCGGGCCGTGCCGCTCGGGACGTTGTTCACGGGCTTGGTCGAGGGCGAGACATACGAGGTCGAGGCGGCGGAGACCGTGACCGCCGCGACCGAGCTCGCGCGCATGTCGCTCAACCTCGCCCACACCCATACCGACGCCGCCGCCGGCGCCCACGGTATGCGGCTGGTCTACGGCGGCCACGTGATCGGCGTCGCCGCCGCCCACGTCACCCGTGCACTGCCGGACCTGGCCACGATCCTGGCCTGGGAGTCCTGCGACCACCTGGGCCCGACGTTCGAAGGCGACCGCCTGCGCACGCGCATCGAGCTCGTCGGGCTCGACCCCCTGCCCGACGGCGGCCTCGTGCGTCTGCGCGTCCGCACCGTGGCGATCGGGGACGACGACAGCGCACGCGACGTCCTGGACTGGCGGCTGATCGGGCTGATGCCCTGAGCGAAAGGCAGCGCATGACCGGCATTCTGGAGGGCCTGACGGTGGTGGAGGGCTCCGCGTTCGTCGCGGCGCCGCTCGGCGGCATGACGCTGGCGCAGCTCGGCGCGGACGTCATCCGCTTCGACGACCTCGGGGGAGGTCTGGATCACACGCGCTGGCCGCTGGCGGCAGGCGGGCAGTCGCTGTTCTGGGCCGGGCTCAACAAGGGCAAGCGGTCGCTGCGGGTCGACCTGCGCTCGGAGGCCGGCCGGGAGCTCGTCTCCGCCGTCATCGCCGCCGCCGGGACGTTCCTCACGAACTTCCCGGCCCGGGGGTGGCTGGCCTACGACGCACTGAAGGCCCGACGCAGCGACCTCGTGATGGTCCATCTCAAGGGCAACCGCGATGGCAGCAGCGAAGTGGACTACACGGTCAACCCGGCCACGGGGTTCCCGTGGGCGACCGGCCCGCGCAACCTCACCGAGCCGCTCAACTCGGTGCTGCCGGCGTGGGACATCGCCATGGGGGAGCTGGCGGCCGTCGGCCTACTGGCCGCCGACCGTCATCGCACCCGGACCGGCGAAGGCCAACTGGTCGAAGTCGCGCTGTCAGACGTGGCGTTCGCCGTCGTCGGCCATCTCGGCCGCGTCGCCGAGGCCCAGCTCGAGTCCCGGGACTCCCCGCGCCGGGACGGCAACTACCTCTACGGCGCCTTCGGTCACGACTTCCTGACCCGTGACGAGCGTCATGTGATGGTGGTCGCCTTGACCAACCGCCAGTGGGCGGCACTGCTCGAGGTCACCGGCACGCGCGAGCAGATGGCCAAGATCAACGAGGCGACCGGCGTCGACCTCGACACCGAGTCGGGACGCTTCGCGGACCGCGACCTGATCGCGGCGATCCTGCGCCCGTGGTTTCAGTCGCGTGACCTCGACGAGGTCCGGGAGGCGTTCGACGGCACGGGCGTGTCGTGGGGTCCGTACCAGACGTTCCGGCAACTGGTGGACGACGACCCGCGCGTGGCGACGGACTCCGAGATGTGGGAGGAGGTCGAGCATCCCGGCGTCGGTCGCTACCGGATGCCGGGCACGCCGCTGGACTTCTCCGCCATCCCGCGCGCGCCCGTGCGGCGCGCGCCGGCGCTGGGCGAGCACACCGCGGAGGTGCTCAACGACGTCCTGGGGTTGACCGACGCCGAGATCGGGCGGCTGGCCGGCGACGGCGTGATCGGCGTCGCCGGAGCGTAGAAGACGCCTTTTGGGATTCGAGTTCGTCTCGCGGGTCGAGGTGATGACGTTGCCGGGACGCACTTGACACCGTCCGTCAAACGTGGTCAGATGCAAACCGGTTTGCGGCTGCAGGGTCCTCTGCTCAGCCGTTCCCACTGTCCGTCATCATCCTGTGCGTTGACTGGGAAAGTCCCCTCAACGCCTCGATCTGGCGACTGTCCTCGTAATGCCCACTGATCCCAGGAACCCGTCAATTGCGCAAACCGGTTTGCTGAGCCCTGACGGCCAGATGCCGACGATCGAGGACGTCGCCGCGGCCGCGCGCGTGAGCAAGACCACCGTCTCGCACGTCTTGAGCGGCAAGCGACCGGTCGCCGCGGCCACCCAGGCCAAGGTGCGACGCGTCATCGAGGAGCTCGGCTTCCGGCCCAGCGCGCTGGCCCGTGGGCTCACCAGCGCCCGCTCGCACACCGTCGCGCTGATGGTCCCCGACGTCACGAACCCGTTCTACCCGGCGCTCGCGCGCGGGCTCCAGGACGCCGTGCGCGACGCGGGCCTGCTCGTGCTGCTCGCCGATGTGGGCAACAGCGGCGCCCAGGAGCGGGCGTTCCTGATCGAGGCGATCGAGCGGCGGGTCGATGGGCTCGTGCTCTCGAGCTTCCAGCTCACGCCGGCGGACTTGGAGCCGGCGGTGCGTGCGGGGCTGGACATCATCTCGGTCGGCCCGCAGCTCGCCGGCGCGCGGGCCGATGTCGTCTCGGCCGACGACCACCAGATCGGCGCCGACGCGGTCGACCACTTGGCCGATCGCGGCCACACCCGGATCGCGACGATCGCCGGTCCGGCCGAAGCGCAGCCCGGCGCCGGGCGCCTCGAAGGCTTCCGCACGCAGATGAAGGCGCGCGGCCTGCGCGTCCCCGAGTCGCGCGTCGTCGAAGCGGACTTCACCCGCGCGGGCGGCCGCGTCGCGATGGAGCGCCTGTTGAAGGCGCGCACGCGTCCGACCGCCATTGTCTGCGCCAACGACCTGATGGCGATCGGCGCCCTGGACGCCGCGCGCGCCGCCGGCCTCGACGTTCCCGGCGACCTCGCCGTGATCGGCGTCGACGACATCGACGCCGCGGCGCTCGTCAGCCCGGCACTCACGACCGTGCGCGTCCCCGCCCGGGAGATCGGCCACGCAGCCGGCCGGCTGCTCGTCGACCGCATCGACGGCGCGCTGCCGGCGGCGCGACGGACGGTGCTGGTCGCCCATGACTTGATCCAACGCGAAACGACCTGAGGAGCATCAACCCGACGTGCACGACGTACTCGACCTCCGCGACATCGTCCTCGACGAGTGGCGTCAGCTCGATTCCAGCGGCTACCTGGTGTCCGAGCTCGAGGCGCCCATCCGCGAGGCCGTCGCGGTCGGCGACCTCGAGGCGCTGAGCGCGCTGGAGCAGAGGTTGCACGCCGCCCCCCGCAACCCGGAGTGGCCGTACTCCGAGCCGTCTGACCCGGACGACATCGTGGCCGCGCTCCGCGCTCCCGACGCGGGCGAGCGCTGGACGGGCGACGACGAGCTCCTCGTGCAGCGCCTCCACGGCGCATGGCTCGCGCGCACCGTCGGCTGCGTCATGGGCAAGCCGATCGAGGGCCTCGATCGTGCAACGGTCGAGCGCTACCTCCGGGCTGCCGGCGCCTGGCCGCAGACCGGCTACGTCCCGCTCGTCGACCCGCTGCCCGACGGCGTCACGCATCTGCACTGGTCGGCCCCCGTCTCGGTGGCCGGCGCGTTCGACGCCGCACCGCACGACGACGACACCGACTACACGGTGCTCGGGCTCCACCTGCTGGAGACGTACGGCACGAGCCTGACCGCCGACGACGTCGCGCGCGAGTGGCTCGACCGCCTGCCGTTCACCCAGACCTTCACGGCCGAGCGCGCCACCTACCGCAACCTGATCCAGGGCGACCCGGCGGCGTCCGCCGCCGTGCGCCGCAACCCGTACCGCGAGTGGGTCGGTGCGCTGATCCGGGCCGACGCGTTCGGGTACGCGGCGCCGGGCGAGCCGGCGGTCGCCGTGAGCCTGGCGCTCGCCGACGCCCGGCTGTCGCACCGGGGCAACGGCATCTACGGCGGGGTGTGGGCGGCCGCCCTGGTGGCCGCGGCCTTCACGGCGCCCGACGTGTCCGGCGCGCTGCGCACGGCCGCGAGCTGGGTCCCGCCGGGCACGCGCCTGCGTGAGGCCGTGGACCTGGTCCTCGCCGTGCACGCCGGCGGCGCGGGGTGGGACGCGGTGGTCGACGAGATGGACGCGCTCGTCGGTCACTACGACTGGGTCCACACCATCAACAACGCCGCCGGGATCTCGGCCGCCCTGCTGTGGGGCGAGAACGACTTCGTCGCCTCGGTGAGCCGCGTGAACACGCTCGGCTGGGACAGTGACTCATCGGCGGCCACCGTCGGATCGGTGCTCGGCGCCATGCACGGCCCGGGCATCGTCCCCGCCGCGCTGGCCGAGCCCATCGGCGACACGCTGCGCTCCGCGATCCGCGACTACGACCGCAGCCGGATTTCGGAGCTCGCCGAGCGCACGCTCCGCGTGGTCCAGGGACGGCGTCGGAGGGCGGCGGCTTGACGCCGACGCGCATCATCCTGGACACCGACCCCGGCCTCGGCGCGCCGGGCGCCGACATCGACGACGGCCTCGCGATCGCCCTCGCGCTGCGCTCGCCCGAGGTCGTCCTCGAGGCGCTGACGATCGTCGTCGGCAACGTCGACGTCCAGGTCGGGTACGCCAACGCCGGGGCGCTGCTCGCACGGCTTGGCGCGGGGCAGGTCCCCGTCGCCCTCGGCGCCGGGCGGCCGCTCGTCGAGGACCTCGCTCCGCTGCGCGCGCTCTTCGACCGTCACCTGCCCGAAGCCCAGCGCCCCACGCAACGGCCCCCGGATCCCGACGGCTCGGGCGACGCGGCGCGCCTGCTCGTCGACCTCGTCATGGCCAGCCCCGGCGAGATCACCATCGTGGCCATCGGCCCGATGACCAACCTCGCGACGGCGATCGCGCTGGAGCCGGGCTTCGCCGCCGCGGTCGGTGAGCTCGTCCTCATGGCCGGCGCGGCCACCACCTACGCGCAGAACGTGACGACCGTCGCCGACTTCAACGCCTACGCCGACCCCGAGGCGCTGCAGATGGTCCTGGACTCCGGCGCCCCGGTCCGGATGGTCGGCCTGGACCAGACCTCGCGCGTCCTGCTCGACCGCGGCGACGCGCAGCGCATGCGCGACGGTGGCGACCCGTTCGGCGTCTGGGCGGCCGAGTGCACCGACGCCTGGATCGACTTCCTCGGCACCGCCTTCCCAGAACGCCCCGAGCACGCCGATGCCTGCTTCCTGCACGACCCGCTGACGGTGGCCGCGGTGATCGACCCCTCGTTGCTGACGTGGGCGCCGGCGCACGTCGCCGTCGAGCTCGAAGGCCGGATCGCCCGCGGTATGGCCGTGGCCGACCGTGGCTTGGCGCTGATGCCGCCGGCCGGCCCGCCAAACGCGCAGGTGGCGATCGACACCGACGTCGAGCGCTTCCGCTCGCTCTTCCTCGACCGGATGGCGGTCAGCCGCTGATGCCCGGTCGAACGCTTCGCCTGTCCCTGATGTCCTCGAATGGAGGTCGGCCCATGTGGCCTGCACGCACCACTCTTCGCCCGTTGGCCATGGTGGCTGCCGGATTGCTGTCTGCCGGGGCGCTGGCCGCCTGCGGCTCCGGCTCGTCGTCGTCGTCCTCGGCCGCGCCCAAGCTCACCAAGGACACGGCGCTGAAGGATCCGACGTCGCCGGTGACCTTGCACTACGTCGGCGCCGCCTACCCGGCCAAGGCGCTGGCGCCGGTCTTCGCCGCCTTCGAGAAGGCGCATCCCAACATCAAGATCCAGTACCAGGAAGTCCCGCAGGACCAGCTCAACAACGTCCTGACCAACCGCCTCAGCGGGTCCGACATCGACGTCTTCGACGTCGACATGCCGCGCGTCGCTGCCTACAACGCCCGCGGGTGGCTGACCGACCTCACGCCGGCGTTCGGCAACCTGGCCGGCAAGATCGACAAGGCGTCGCTGGACGCCTCGACCGTCGACGGCAAGCTCGTCGGCATGCCGCTGCAGACCTCCGAGCAGCTGCTGTATTACAACAAGAAGTACCTCAAGAAGGCGGGGATCGCCGATCCGTCGGCCGACCCGGCCCAGCGCCTGACCTGGGAGCAGGTCGTGGCCGACGCGCGCAAGACGCAGTCCTCGGGCGGCGCCAAGTACGGCCTGCTCTTCGACCAGCTCGACACGTACTACCAGCTGCAGCCGCTCCCGATGTCGGCCGGCGGCGGCGCCGGGGCCAAGGGCACCGGCAACCTGACGCCGGACATCACCAACGCCGGGTGGGAGAAGGCGATGTCGTGGTACGGCAAGCTGTTCGCCGACGGCATCTCGCCGCGCGGCCTGAAGGGCTCCGACACCCCGGCGGAGTTCGCCTCCGGCAAGGTCGCCTACTACGTCGGCGGGCCCTGGTGGGCGCCGCAGTTCGAGGGTGAGAAGAACCTCGACTTCGGCGTCGCGGCGCACCCGTACTTCCAGGGCGGCAAGCCCTACACGCCGACCGGCGCGTGGGCGCTCGGTCTCAACAAGAACAGCAAGAACGTCGCGGCCGCGGAGATCTTCCAGCGCTTCATGGGCCTCGACAACGGCGGCTTCAGCCAGTACATCACCGACCTCGCCGTGCCGCCGGCCAACATCCAAGGCACCGACAAGTACTACAGCGGCAACGTGTTCACCGATCCCCGCATGACGGGGGCGACCGACATCATCAAGTACGAGCTGGCCAACACCGCGACCGTGCGCGTCAAGACCGCCGGGTACGTCGAGTTCGAGGGGATCATGACCCGCGCGTTCGACGACATCATCAACGGGACGCCGGCGTCGAAGGCGCTCTCCAAGGCGTCGTCGGACCTGACGGCGGCCTGGGCCAAGTACCAGTAGGACGGGACCGAGCAACGGACCCCATGCCCTCGATGACGTCCAACGAGGCACGCCGCCGCCGGCGCGACATGCTGGCGGCGGCGGGGTTCCTCTCCCCGGCGCTGATCGCCCTGGCGGTCATGCGCATCTACCCGATGATCCGCGCGGTGCTCGACAGCCTGCACCGCTCGCTGCCGGGCAGCGTGCTGCCGCCGCGCTGGGCGGGGCTGGACAACTTCGACAGCCTGCTGCACTCGTCCGGGTTCTGGCAGTCGGTCAAGCAGACGCTGGTCTTCAACGTCATCATCAACCCCGTTCAGGTGATCGCCGCCCTGCTGATCGCCGTGCTGATCAGCCGGCGCGTGCCGGCGGGGCGCCTGTGGCGCACGCTGATCTTCCTGCCGAGCGCGATCCCCCTGCTGGGCGCGACGGTGGTGTGGGGCATCGCCCTTCGCCCCGACGGGCTCGTCAACGGCGCGCTGGGCACGCTCGGCATCGGCCCCCAGCCGTTTCTCGGCTCGTCCGGGCAGGTGCTGTTGTCCATCGTCCTGCTCGCGTCCTGGGTCGGCGTCGGCTACTGGATGATGTTCCTGATCGCCGGGCTGCAGGACATCCCGGCCGAGTACGGCGAGGCGGCTGAGCTCGACGGCGCCGGCCCGGTGCGCAAGTTCTTCGACGTGACCCTGCCGCTGCTGCGGCGTCCGCTGCTGTTCGTGCTGGTCGCCGACACGGTGGCCAACTTCGTGCTCTTCGCGCCCATCCAGGTGCTGACGAAGGGCGGCCCCGAAGGGTCCTCCAACCTGCTCATGTACGACGTGTACCACAACGCCTTCGAGCTCTCGGACCCGCACACGGCCGCGGCCGAGCTGGTCATGCTGCTCGTCCTGATGCTGGCGATCGTCAGCCTCCAGTTCCGGCTCCTGCGCAGCGACGAGGGGCAGGCATGACCGCTGCCGACCCTCGCGACCGAGCGCTGCGGCTGATGCGGCTGATCGCCACGCTGCTGGTCGTCGCGTTCTTCGTCCTGCCGATGGTCTGGCTGGTCGCCAGCGCCGTGCGGCCCTCGTCCGAGACGCTGGGCCCGGCCGCCTCGCTGAGCGCGCGCGCGTTCTGGCCGCACGGGTTCTCCTGGGACAACTTCAGCAGCATGGTGGAATCGGGCTTCCTGCGGAACCTGCTCAACTCGATCATCGTCGCGCTGGCGACCGTGGTCGTCGGGCTCGTGGTGTGCTCGATGGCGGCGTTCGCGCTGGCGGCCATCCCGTTCCGCGGCCGCGGGGTCGTGTTCGGCGTCGTCGTCGTCAGCTTCTTGATCCCGTTCGAGGCCATCGCGATCCCGCTCTCGCAGGCGTTCCGCGACTGGGGCCTGGCGAACTCCTACACGGGGCTGATCCTGCCCGGCGTCGGCAACGGCCTGGCGATCTTCACGCTGCGCCAGTTCTTCCTCGGCGTGCCGAGCGAGTTGCGCGAGGCGGCCGAGATGGACGGCGCCGGCTGGTGGCGCGTCTACTGGCAGATCTACCTGCCGCTGTCGCGCAGCGCGCTGGTCGGGGCCGGGCTGATCCTCTTCCTCTTCCAGTGGCAGAGCTTCCTCTGGCCGGTCCTCATCGTCGACAGCGACAACATGGATCTGGCACCGGTGACGCTCGCCAAGAACTTCGGCGCGTTCACCAGCGACTACGGCCGCGTCTTCGCCGAGGCCGTCGCGATCTCGATCATCCCCGCCGTCCTGCTGCTCGTCTTCCAGCGGTTCTTCGTCGCGTCGCTGAAGACCTCGGGGTCGAAGGGATGAGCCCCACGGCGGACATCGTCGTCGTCGGATCGGCAAACGTCGACCTGGTGATCCGGCTGGCCCATCTGCCGGGCGCGGGGGAGACGGTGACCGGCGGAGAGCTGCACCGGGACTTCGGCGGCAAGGGCGCCAACGCGGCGGTGGCCGCCGCGCGGCTGGGTGCGCGCGTCGCCCTGGTGGCCGCGCTGGGCGACGACGCCGACGGCGCGGCGATCCGCGAGGACCTGCGCGGGTCCGGCGTCGACGCGGGCGCCGTCGTCGGCGTGGACGCCCCGACGGGCGTGGCGACCGTGCTGGTCGACGAGCACGGCGAGAACGCGATCGCGGTCGCCTCCGGCGCCAACCTGCTCCTCGACGGTCCCGCGGTGCGGGCCGGGCTGGCCGGCGCGGCCGGCCCCGGCACGGTCGTGGTGGTCGATCTCGAGATCGGCGACGAGGCCGTGGTCGCGGCGGCCGAGTACTGCCTCGCGGCCGGATGTCGCCTGGTCCTCGATCCGGGGCCCGCGCGGCGGCTGCCGGACGTCGCGCTGCGGGCGGCGGCGGTCCTGACGCCCAACCGCGGCGAGCTCGACGTGCTGGCCGGGCCGGCCGGCGCGCCAGGGCTGCTCGCCGCCGGCGTCGGGGCGGTGGCGGTGACGCTCGGCGCCGATGGCGTCGAACTGCACCAGGCCGGCGTGCCGCTGGTGCGCGTGCTCCCGTTCCCCGCCGACGCCGTCGACACGACGGGCGCCGGCGACGCCTTCGCGGCCGGCGTCGCCGTGGCGCTGCACGACGGCCGGCCGCTCGTGGCCGCCGTCGCGTTCGGCGCCGCGACCGGCGCCCTCGCGACGCAGTCCCACGGCGCGCGCGCCGCGCTCCCCCGTCGGCAGGCCGTCGAGGCCCTGCTGGACCGCCGTCTCCCCGACCGGAAGCTTCCCCATGGCTGAGATCCAGTTGCAGCACGTCAGCAAGCGCTACCCCGACGGCTACGAGGCCGTGAAGGGCCTCGACCTCGCGGTCGCCGATGGCGAGTTCATGGTCTTGGTCGGGCCCTCGGGCTGCGGCAAGACCACCGCCCTGCGGATGATCGCGGGGCTCGAGGAGATCACCGGGGGCGAGCTGGTCATCAACGGTGAGGTCGTCAACGGGCGGTCGGCCAAGGACCGCGACATCGCGATGGTGTTCCAGAACTACGCGTTGTACCCGCACATGACGGTACGCCGGAACATGGGCTACGCCCTGAAGCTGGCCGGGCTGCCCAAGGCGGAGATCGCCGCCCGCGTCGACCGCGCGGCGCGGATCCTCGGGCTCGAGGAGCACCTTGAGCGCAAGCCGGCCGGGCTCTCGGGCGGCCAGCGCCAGCGCGTCGCGATGGGCCGCGCGATCGTGCGCGAGCCCAAGGCCTTCCTCATGGACGAGCCGCTGTCGAACCTCGACGCGAAGCTGCGCGTCGCGATGCGCGCCGAGCTGTCGGCGCTGCAGACGCGCCTCGGGACGACCACGATCTACGTCACGCACGACCAGACCGAGGCGATGACGCTCGGCGACCGCGTCGCGGTGATGCGCGCCGGCGTGCTGCAGCAGGTCGGAACGCCCGGCGAGCTGTACACCGCGCCCGACAACGTCTTCGTCGCGGGCTTCATCGGCTCGCCGGCGATGAACTTCCTGCCCGGCACGCTCGCCGACGGGCGCGTCCGGACCGCGATCGGCGACGTCCCGGTGCCGGCGCGGCTCGCGCACGCCCCGGCGGGTCGCGTGCTCCTCGGGGTGCGGCCCGAGAACCTGCGCGCCGTCGACACCGACGCGCCCGCGAGCTTCGTCGCGACCGTCGCCGTCGTGGAGGCGCTGGGGTCAGATGTCTACCTCCACGTCGATCACGGCGCGCTCGCCGAGGACGACGCGCGCGCCGGGCTCGACCACGCGGACCTCGGCCTCGGCGAGGGCGAGGGCGCCGATGCCGGCCGGATCGTCGCGCGGCTGCCCGGCGGCTTCCGAGCGGCGCCCGGCGACCAGGCGCGGCTCGCACTCGACCTCGACGCCATCCACCTCTTCGAGGCGGAGACCGGCGCGCGCGTCACCCCCGAGTAACCAGCTTCATACACAGAGCGAGGAGACCCGATGCATCGCAGGAGGATGTTGGGAGCGGCTGCCATGGCCGTGCTGGCGGTGGGCGCAGGGGCGCCCGCCGGAGCGTCGGCGGCGCCGAAGGCTCAGGCCCTGAAGGCCCCGGAGTTGACCGGCGCGCATCCCGCGCCGGAGGTGTGGGGTCCCGGGCAGCGGTACTACGTCGACGCGGAGGCCGGCAGCGACACGGCCAACGGCCACAGCCCGCAGCATGCGTGGCGCACGCTCGCGCGGGTGCAGGCGGCAACGCTGGGTCCCGGCGACACGGTCGCGTTCAAGCGCGGTTCGACGTTCACCGGCAGCGCGACGATCGCCGGGTCGGGCACGGCGGAGAAGCCGATCCGCCTGACCGCCTACGGCGACGGCGCCGATCCGGTGCTGACCAACCCCGGTGGGTTGAACATGCTCTACCTGACCGGCGCCCGCATCATCGTCAGCGGTCTCACGTTCACCAAGGGGGTCGCGTTCGACAACGCGGACGGCAAGGGCATCGTCGGGCCGAAGTACGAGCAGAGCGGCGCGATCGCGATCGCGACCGGCGCCGACGACGTGACGGTCCAGGACGACACGTTCACCGCCGTGGGCCTCGGCGTGAAGTCCTACGGGTTGCGCACGCGCATCGAGCACAACACGTTCGAGCACCTGACGATCGCGTTCCGCGGGGTCGACTCCGGCAGCCAGACGAGCTACGGCGCCGTCGGCGTGTCGTTGAACAACAGCGGCGCCGACGTCGGCTGGAACCGCTTCATCGACTGCCGGTCGACCGACAGCCCGTACGGGGCCGACGGCGGTGCGATCGAGATCGAGGGCTTCGCCCACACGAAGGACGACATCCGCATCCACCACAACTTCTCCAGTGGCTCGCAGGGCTTCCTGGAGGTGACCGAGACCACCACCAGCAACGTCGAGCTGAGCTACAACGTCAGCGACGACTACCAGCAGTTCCT